>CAMLLI010000519.1 GCA_946480685.1 uncultured Flammeovirgaceae bacterium
TTCAGTAAACCATTAAAGAAACTTGTTTCTAAACCGATATTGGTTTGACTTGTAACTTCCCATTTTAAAGTAGGGCTGGTTGGATTACCAACGGCATATCCCGGAGCAAGAGAGCCAGTGCCATAGGAATATTTATTTACCTTCAGCAATCCTAAAGTACTATACGGATTGATTGCCTGGTTACCAGTTTGACCGTAGCTGGCACGTAATTTAAGATTTGAGAATATATTCAGGTTCTGAATAAAGGGTTCTTCCGAAAGACGCCATCCTGCTGCAACAGAAGGAAAGTATCCCCACTTATTACCCTGTTGAAATTTGGAAGAACCATCGGCACGATATGTAGCAGAGAGTAAATATTTATCACGCAGTGCGTATGAAATGCGACCGATATAGGAGAGGAGTCCCCATGCACTATAATCCGAGCTAATGCCTTGTGTTGAGTTTAATGACAAATTATAGTAGCCATTTATTTCAGAAGTCAACGCTCCGCCACTCGCGGTGAAGGATGTATACCGGTTGGATGTTTCCTCTATAACACCGGTAACGGTTAAATCATGAACGTCTGCAAATACTTTGTGCAGTGTAATTATATTACTGTTTTGAAGTGTATAGCTATTGCTTGAACCTTGACCTGAGCCTGGGTTGGTAGCATTAATCCACTGGTTATTGAGGTATGCATTGTTTGAAAGGTTTACGTTGGCACCAAATACCAGGTCGTATGTAAGCCAATCGGTAATGTTATACTTTAATGTACCATTAACGAGTATCGAGTTTGAAGTAACGTCATTTAACCGTTCTTTCGCCAGCATATAGGGATTATCAGACAAGGGAGAACCTATAGAACTATAGCGATTATAGCGTCCTTCGCTATCGTATATCTTTTCAGTAGGTGCCCAGGACACAGTCGAAGGAATTACCGCTGCAGAACCATTGTCAAGTACATCAATATGGTTATGTAGTTTTTGATGAGTCGCGAACATGCCGAGTTGCAAACTGAACTTGTCGCTGAACTTGGTATCTATATTGGTGCGAATAGCATATTTCTTTTGTCCTGTGTTTATAATGATACCAGGCTGATCTACCAGGTATGCAGACAAATAATATCTTGCTTTTTCAGTTCCGCCAGAAGCTGATAGCTGATGACTTTGTGTAACACTGGTTCTGAAAATTTGATCTTGCCAATCTATACCGGTACCTGCAAGTGCATCCGGATTAGCGAATACGGAACTACCGGCAATGTGATTTGCAAGTTTTGCATACCCCACAGCATCAAGCTGGTCGTATTTTTTCATGACAGAGTTAAAGGATACAAAACTATTGTACTGTACTTTCGTTTGATCGGCCGTTCCTTTTTTAGTAGTGATCAGTATAACCCCGTTTGATCCTCTTGAACCATAGATTGATGTAGCGGACGCATCTTTCAATACTTCTATAGACTCGATGTCGTTAACATTTATATCACCTAATCCTGCACTGAAAAGAGCAATACCATCTACTACATATAGCGGGTCGTTGTTTGCGTTGATGGAATTTGAGCCGCGAACACGAATCTTGACTTCTCCGCCAGGAGCACCTGATACATTCTGCACCGATACTCCGGCTATTCGCCCCTGTAACGCTGCCGATGTTGTTACGACTGCCTGATCTTTATACGTGTCGGGCGACAGCGAACTGATAGACCCGGTAACGTCCGACCTTTTCTGTTCTCCATAACCAATGACAATGAATTGTGTCAGTATTTCCAGGCTTGGAATTAGGGATATATCAATTCTTGTCTGCCCACCAACCTGTCGTTTTTCAATGTCATAGCCAACGAAAGAAATTACCAGCATAGTGTTAGGGTCTGTTACGGTAATAGAATAATCTCCGTTAGCATCTGCAGTAGCACCGGATGATGTTCCTTCTATATATATACTTGCCCCAGGCAGCGGTTGACTGGTAGCATAATCTGTAATTTTACCTTTAATGATGATCTCGGCTTTATCCTGGGCCAACGTTGCTTCACTGGTCAATGCCAGTACACTTACTATGGCGAGATGCGTAAGGACCTGTCGCATAGCAGTTTGTTTGTTAATAAAATGGAGTAAACTTATTTTCATTTTGTTTAGTTAGTTTAACATGATGATGTATATCAGATCTGCTGGCTCAGGTTAAGTAAAGAGCTTGATACCCGAAGGCTACGCAGATCCAGTGTTGATTTGTTTACAGCGAAACCCAACTTGTTTTTCTCTTTCATAAAACTTATGCAGGCGCCTTTCTTGGTAAGGCCGGCAGCTTCGGTTACAATCAGTATACTTTTCTTGTGGGTGCTCTCCAGGATGGAGTTGAACATTGAATTTTGCTTCTCGGGTATAAATACAATATCACATACAGCTGCTTCAGCTGATGTAATTTTCTTTACCGAGATCGTGCTGTTGTTCCGACTCTGCAGTATTTTATCGAACTCATCTTGCACGCGCGTTTCGCCCACAATGCCTACCACCAAATTTTTTCTTCCATCAGGCCAGTTTATGTTCTCTATAAACTTATAGAGAAAGATTGCCTGGAATTTTTCATCCTGCGCTTGGGAAATTCTTGGTATAAAAAGCAAGAGCAGGCAAAAAAGGACTGTTGTTTTTTTTACGAACACATTCATTGTTTATTTTTTTACGAACAATTAAGGGTTGTTAAACCAGCTATACCGTATGCAGCGCAGTGATCGTGTAACGATACAGCTTGAATAGGGTAAAGAGGTGATCTCACAACTATGCCCGAATAAATAGAATTTATAGGCGATTCTATATCGAATGAGGAGCACAAAAAGGTAGACTATAAACAGAAGAATAGTTCTGTGATTTTTTATACCTCAGTTGGAGGAGGCGCAAATCGATATGATTTGGTCACAAATAAATTAAGAAGGTATACATACAGTAACTCTCTACACTTGTAATGTTTTACAGTAAAAACAAAAAAATAGCACCACCTGTAAGGCATACCTTTGATTGTAAATATGCCCCGCTCTACACTATATATTGCCGCAACGTTGTTGCTATTTACTGTGTTTTCTGTGGCACAGGCTCAGGATAAAATAATTGATAGCCTGCTGGTCGTTTTAAAAACCTTGCCTGATGACACCAATAGAGTTATTTGTCTTAATGAATTAGCCGCCAATTATGGTGAGATTGATGTAAAGAAGGAGATCGAGACCGCGTACGAAGCATTGACTATAGCGAAACAGATTAACTATGAGAAGGGAATTGCCATGGCATATACTTATTTGGCAAGTGGATATACCCAGGCCGGAAATCATGGCAAGTCTATAGAATATCTTTTGAAAGCTTTGCGCATTGAGGAAAAGCTGAAAGACCTGCCCGAGCTGGCACGGACCTACCATGATATAGGGATTGTATATGGGGAGGATGGTAAAACGGAAAAGGCGATACAATACTATGAGAAAGCCGTAGAACTCTGGCAGCGTTTAGGCAATACGCGCGGACCGGTAACGGCTTTATATAATTTAGGTACTGTATACGAGCAACAAAATAAAGATACACTTGCTTTTGAATATTATACGGAAGCTATAACGAAGGGTAAAGCAATTGGTAATTATACTCCGGTTATATTTTCGCTGATCAATATAAGTGTGATCTGCATGAAGCAAAAGAATTATGCAGCCGCAAAGCAGTTTGCTGACGAAGCACGTACACTTGCTACAGCATATAATAGCGATGATAATATACTGGCAGAGATCTACGGTATAGATAGTGAAATATACCTGGCACAAGATAAAACACAAGAGGCACTTGCAGCAGTGAAGAGGGGACTGGCTATTGCCGAATCTGCGCACAGAAATTCATATGTACTGGCGAACTATAAGAGACTGGCCAACATTTATCAAAGCATGGGTAATTCCGCAAAGGCCTATGAAGCTTTGTTACGGTATATGGCATTGAACGATTCCATCCGGAACGAGTCGAACCGCGTATCGATTGAGCAGATGATGCACGGATATGAACTGGAGAAAAAGGATATGCAACTGGCTGCCCATACGCAGAAATATGAAGCAGATGCATTTCGCAGAAATGCCATAATAGGATTGCTGGTAAGCCTCTTGTTACTGACGCTCCTGATCTATAACCGAACCAAGTTGATACTTGCCTCCAAACAGCAATTACTCAAGCACTATACGCAAAACCTCCTGGAAAAGTCAACCATTATAGCCAGTATTACGGAAGAGCTGGAACAACTGAAAGGCAGCGCAATAACCGTTGATGATAACATGGTGAAGTTTGGTGAGATACTTCGTCTGAAAGTTCATACGGAAGAGGATTGGGAGAGTTTTAAAAAAGCGTTTAATGAAGTATATCCCCGCTTCTTTAGCAATCTTCGCTATAAATATCCGGCTATAACAGCAGCGGAGTTAAGGTTG
>CAMLLI010000520.1 GCA_946480685.1 uncultured Flammeovirgaceae bacterium
TTGCACAAACACAAGGTGGATTGGTATTGCCAAACTTCTATAACCTGAGCAATGCAGTTTCTGGTGTTGCTGTTACTGACTACGACAGAAGAAAACGAATCAACAGCTTGTATGGTAGCTTTAACATCGGCTATAAAAATACATTGTACTTGGAGTTGATGGGAAGAAATGACTGGTCATCAGCGTTGACTCCTCCAACCGGTGGTGCAAACTCTGATAACTCGTATTTCTATCCTGCGGTGAACACAAGTTTTGTGTTTACAAACATGCCGGCACTTAATTCAATCGGCTGGTTAAATGAAGGTAAAATCAGAGCAGGTTGGGCTAAAGTTGGTAACGATACGGATGCCTATAATAACAACCTGATCTATAAAGCTGACCTGAATGACGATGGCTATCCATATACATTTGGCGGTATTCCTTTGTATGGTGTATCAAACACAAAGAACAATCCTGATCTGCAGCCGGAAGATATTACTTCTTTCGAAGTCGGTACGCAGTTAGGCTTTTTTGATAATCGTGTTGGTTTAGATTTCACTTACTATACTAAGAAGTCTACAAACCTTATTCTGCCACTGCAGGTGTCAGGTGCAACAGGTGTAAGCTTTGTATATGTTAACTCAGCAGAAATGACCAACAAAGGTTTCGAAGTGATGTTAACAGGAACTCCGGTTAGAATGGAAAACGGACTTCAGTGGGACATTGCTATCAACTGGGCTAAAAATGAAAACGAGATCACACAACTATATGAAGATCTTCAAACCTATAGCTTAACCAATGCTCCATTCTCAGTGACATTGAATGCTATGGTGGGTGAGTCTTATGGTTCGATCCGCGGAACAGACTTCCTGTATGACTCTGAAGGTAACAAAGTTGTTAATGCCAACGGTCGCTACAGAGCATCTGCTATCAAGACAATCGGTAACATTCTTCCTGACTGGACTGGTGGTATAACCAATACATTACGCTTCAAAGGCATTGAACTTTCTGCTCTGATTGATATCAGACATGGCGGTGAGTTCTTCTCAACAACTCACATGTGGGGAACTTATAGCGGTATCCTGGAAAGAACAGCAGCAAATAATATCCGCGAAGACGGTATCGTAGTTGATGGTGCCGTAGTACAACTTGTTAACGGAAATCCTGTTGTTAATGAAGACGGAACTGTCCAGACTTCAGGTCCTAACACAACATCAATTTCAGCAGTACGCTGGGCAGCTGATCATTATAGCGGTCCTGCAAAACAAAACGTGTTTGATGCCAGCTATGTAAAACTCAGAGAAGTACGTCTCGGTTATACCATCCCTTCAAGATTTACAGGTCCAATCAAAAATGTAAGAGTATCTGCTTACGGACGTAACCTTGCTATATGGGGATCTGATGCAACTGACTTTGCTGATCCTGAAAATACCACAAGCTCTGGAAACGTTCAGGGTATAGAAGGTGGTGCGTTGCCAAGTTTAAGAACCTATGGTTTCAACGTTAGCTTCGGTTTATAATCATTAACCCAAATTTTAAAATTCTATGAAAAAAATATTATATAGGAAAGGATTAGTAATAGCTGTGCTGTTACTCATTCTGGCATCCTGTACAGAAAATTTTGACGAGATCAACACAGATCCGAACAACCCTACAGAGGTTGACCCAGCGTATCTGATGTCGAATGCTCAGAAGGGATTGCTCGATGATATTTACGATGAATGGTTTAGCGGTCGTCAAAGCTATTTGTATTCACAATACTTTGCTCAGCGTAACTATACAGAAGAAGATCGTTATCAATTGCGTCAGCCTACCAATAACACCTACTGGACACTGATCTATGGAGATGTTATGGACCTTGTTGAAGTAATTCGCCTTAATGAAGAAGCCGGTGAAGATGGTAACGTTAACCAGATTGCTGCAGCCAGAATTCTGAAAGCGTGGGCCATGCAAATAATGACTGATACGTACGGTGATATTCCATACTTTGAAGCGTTCAAAGCAGAAGGTGATGTATCACCTGCCTATACTCCGCAGAACGAAATCTATGCTGACCTTATTAAAGAATTGACAGAGGCTTCTGCTCAGATCGATGTAGGTAAACCTGTATTTACTTCCGGAGATATAATCTATGGCGGTGATGCAGCAAAATGGAAGAAGTTTGCAAACTCATTGAAGATGCGTGTAGCCATCCGGTTGTCAGGGGTTGATTCCAACTACAAAACCTATATCGACCAGGCTGTTGCTGCCGGTGTTTTCGAAAGCAATGCAGACAATGCAACGTTTAGATTCCTGGGAGAAACTCCAAATGCTGCTCCACTTTACGATGCATACTATTTCTCTAACAGAAATGACTTTACGTTATCAAAAACATTTGTTGACCTGCTGAAAGGTGAAAGTGATGCTGTAAATGGAAAAACAAATCCATTCGAAGGCATCTTCGATCCGCGCCTTCCACTGTGGGGTGAACCGGTTAACGGTGAGTACCTGGGTATGCCCTATGGAATACCAAACGACCTGACTGCTGGTCCTCGTCCACTGGCGATCGATTTCACAAAAGGTGGTCTTGTTACTTCCGGTACATTGGCATTAACCTATATGGATTATGCTGAAGTTTGCTTCATACTTTCAGAAGTAAACAACTGGGATCAGGAGTGGTATGAAAAAGGAGTTGCTGCTTCTTTGGAGCACTGGGGTAACGAAGCATCTGAAGCTGGTAACTTGCCTGCTGACTACGATGATCAGGTAGAAGATTACCTGGCTGCACTTCCTGCAGCATCTCAGGAAACTGTTCTTACGCAGAAGTATATAGCTTTATTCCTGCAAGGATATGAAGCATGGGCTGAGCTAAGACGTACAGGTTTCCCCAAGACTGTTGTTCGTCCAGGCGAAGTTTCTTATGTAACATCCGGTGGAACTCAAGTGAAGTTTGAACCACTTGTTGGAGATGATATTCCAAGCAGAATTAACTATCCTGAAGTTGAGCAAAGCCTGAACCCCAAAAGCTACAAAGATGCTGTGGCAAGAATGGGTGCAGATAACCTGCAAACTAAAGTATGGTGGAATCAATAAGATTTCAGTACTAACTGATATGGAAGGCACCTTGAAAGGTGCCTTCTTTTTTTGTCATTTTATTCCGCAGTGCCATCGATTATATTTGTGTCCAATTTCTAAAAGAAATGCTCCACATCTCCCGCAAAGAACATTTCAACGCTGCGCATAAACTTTATAACCCTCAATGGTCTAAAGAAAAAAATGTTGAGGTGTTTGGGCCATGTGCTAATGAGAACTGGCACGGCCACAATTTTGATCTCATCGTGACGGTAAAGGGTAAACCTGACCCGGATACAGGTTTTGTGGTTGACCTCAAGAAACTGAGCACACTGATCAGACAGGAAGTGATTGAAAAACTTGATCATAAGAATCTCAACACCGATGTAGACTTCATGCACGGTAAACTGGCTAGTTGTGAAAACCTGGTTGTAGAAATCTGGAAAATTCTTGATGCCAAATTACCCGGCATCACATCATACGGTAAACTTCATTGCATCAGACTCTATGAAACTCCGCGAAACTACGTGGAGTATTTTGGCGAATAGCACTTAAAAATCGTACTTCGTGCCCTATAACCAGCGCCTTTTAAACAATGCGGTATTACATCATAGCAGGAGAACGATCAGGTGATTTGCACGGAGGAAATTTAGTCAAGGCGCTGCGTAAGCAGGATACGAATGCTTCGTTACGCGGATTTGGTGGAGAGAATATGCAGCAGGCTGGTGTCGATCTTACAGTGCACTATAAGGATCTGGCTTTTATGGGCCTCGTAGAAGTACTCACCAACCTCAACAAGATCTCCAACTATATAAAAAAATGTAAGGAAGATATACTCCAGTTTAAGCCTGATGTTATTATCCTGATTGACTATGGAGGCTTCAACAGACGCATCGCTAAATTTGGTAAGAAGCAAGGCATTCGGGTTTTCTATTATATACCTCCTAAAGTATGGGCGTGGTATCAGAGCCGCGCGCTGGAATTAAAACAGAATGTAGATCGACTGTTTGTTATACTTCCCTTTGAAAAACCGTTCTTTAAAAAATTTGATTGGGATGTTGACTACGTTGGTAATCCCGTGCTTGACGCAGTGAAAGCACATGTTTCCGATGAGCAATTTTTAACACGATACTCGTTCGATACCAAGTTACCATTGGTGGCTCTTTTGCCTGGGAGTCGTAAGCAGGAATTGAAAACCATTATTCCATTAATGGCTAGTGTTGTGAAGAAATTTCCGACAACGCAGTTTGCTGTAGCAGCCGTAAGCAATCTTGATCAGGCTATGTATAGCGAACTGAAAGCATTGCCCAATGTAAAATTTGTATTTGAAGATACGTACAACTTACTGTTGCATGTTAAAGCAGCCATCGTAAC
>CAMLLI010000521.1 GCA_946480685.1 uncultured Flammeovirgaceae bacterium
AACCACGGCTCCTGCGTCATACGATCCTGCGCCATTGATTGAACCTCCTGCTGCCGGTGATGCTACAGTGCCAAGTGTATATTTTGTGGTTGAAGGCTGTGGTTGAAAATTAGCGGTAACGGATTTGTTGCTGTTCATGGTTATTGTTGTGGAAGCAGAAGTTCCTGACACATCGCCACTCCATCCGGTAAATATATAGCCCGTTGCAGGTGTTGCTTTTAAAGTAGCAGTGGTGCCATAGGTATATGTTCCTGCTCCGGTTACTGCACCGCTCGCTGCCGGTGAAGCTGCGGTGTTCAAGGTATAACTCTGTAATTGAAAATTTGCTGTAACAGATTTGTTACCATTTACGGTTACTGTTGTGGACGCTGAAGTCCCTGATGCATCTCCACTCCACCCGGTAAAAATATAGCCTGCTGCAGGTGATGCTTTTATAGTAGCTGTTGTGCCATAGGTATATGTTCCTGCTCCGGTCACTGTACCGCCCGCTGTGGGTGAAGCTGCGGTGCTTAAGGTGTAGCTCTGCAGCTGAAAATTGGCTGTAACGGATTTATTGCCATTTATGGTTACTGTTGTGGAAGCGGAAGTTCCGGATGCATCACCACTCCACCCGGTAAATATATAGCCTGCTGCAGGTGTTGCTTTTATAGTGGCCGTTGTGCCATAGGTATATGTGCCAGCTCCGGTTATTGTACCACCCGCTGCGGGCGAAGCCGTTGTGCTCAGCGTATAGCTCTGGAGTTGAAAGTTGGCCGTAACGGATTTGTTGCTGTTCATCGCCACGGTTGTGGAAGCAGAAGTTCCGGATGCGTCACCACTCCATCCTGTAAATATATAGCCGGTGGCCGGTGTAGCGGTTAAGATAGCGGCCGAGCCAGCCTGATATGTGCCACCCCCGGTTACCGTACCGCCTGCTGCCGGTGAAGCAGTTGTAGTAAGGGTATAGCTTGTTGTATTACAGTCAGGACTTGTCAGCGTTGCACCGGCACTGGCCATTACCGTACTTTTTACATCGGCAGCGGGCGTTGTAGGTAAGGTATAGGGCGGAGTGAAGGCTGTGCCGCTCCCGGATTTATTACCAGTAGTATTCGTAAAGATATTATCGTCCTTAACCGTAACCGCTGTAAACGTGTTATCCATTAAGTCAATCGGCCGCTTAACGTTTTCAAACACATTACTCTCTACAAGTATATTCGCTTCGAAACCTGCCATTACGCATTGGGCGGCAACGGTGCTGCTGAAATAATTATTTACTACATGTACTCGTCCAAATCGTACACGCGGCATTCGGGCTACGCAACCTTGCGCCCACCAGCAGTGTTGCAATGTAACGCGCAATTTTCCACGATCGCCGGTAGCGCCATCACTGGAACCAAAAAGATCAGAGAACCGATGATCGTCCGCGCCACCCGGGCCGTCCGGTATAGGTGCTTTATTGTAGATGAACTTACACCACGTAGCTGTTATATAATCGGAGCCATTCTTTATATCAAAGTTACCATCCATTCCGTCCTGAAACTCGCAGTGGTCTACCCAGACATTTGTACAGTTATCAAGCGTCATGTTGTCCCAGCCGTCAGCGTCATACGCACCCGGCCCTTCGAATGTCAGGTTCTTAAAGATCAGGTTCGAGCAATTTTTTACATAGAGTATACCCGAGTTGTCTTTCGTCAGGTCGGTCGATACCATCTTCGATCCGGGTAAACCATATATAGTCTTGCCGGATTGATTTTGAAAACTAATTCGTCCTCCTGATGGAATAGTTATCGTGCCGGATACATGTACCACTTTAACAGATGTTGAGGAAACAGCAGCTTTAAGTTCGTTGTAAGTCGTTACAACGGTCGGGCTAGCGGTTCCCCCGCCGGTTACGCCTCCGTTCTCACTGGCCCAGCCAACTACAGTACATTGATTTTGTGCGTGTACATGCATCGTGCAGAGTATACCGATGCCGAGCACAAGAGATAAAAATTGGAGTTTCATGAACTTGTTTATAAGAACTAAAAAATGAGATTAATCGAAGTGAAATAAAACCCTGCATGTAACGATGCTGACCGTGGAGTCTATGGCTTTCCAGGCTATCGTATATAGCAGTTGACACACTCCTCATCCGTAGGCGTGCGCGTCTGTAAACAGAATAGACAGGTATCTTCTCCAATGGCTCGTTTGGTTTTGCTGTTAAGGCAAATTCGATACGCAAATGTATAGTGCGGTAACCGGTGGGGCTTTATGCTAATCTTGCAAGCCATCAGATTGATATTTTATTTATTATTTTATACCTAGTTTATAGGTATATATATACTTTTTTTGATGACGCCATATTAGATATTGTTGTGCTGTAGAAAGTGTAGGTTTGCAGTATGCCGGTAAAAGAACGAAGCATGTGTCACTTCGTTCCGGGTTTTTGTTATTCTGTTTCAGTTTTTGTCGAATGTCTGCTGAAGCATCGCCTGTCTGATAAAAATCAGGTTGCCGGCTGACGCTTATCAAAATTTCAGATGTGTCACTCGTATAGTTTTGGTTTGTGAACGATGTCGGGTATCATTTTTACGTATCGTGAAAGCGAAATCGATAGCGGTACACAAAATCAAATAATCATAAACGCGTAGTAACATGAAATATATATCAGGCGAAGAAGCGGTTAGCATTATTAAACCTGGCGATCGGGTTTATGTGCATGGTGGGGCAGCAACACCTCACTACCTGTTGAACAAGCTGGCAGCACGCTCCAATGAATTGTGGAACGTGGAAATTGTTAGCATCAGCATGCAAGGGGATGCTGTGATTGCAGATAAAAAGTATAAGGACAGCTTCCGGATAAATTCATTATTCGTTTCACCGAATATCCGCGAAGCTGTGAATGATGGAAGAGGAGATTATGTGCCGATCTTCCTGAGCGAAATCCCGATCCTGTTCAGGCGTGGTATATTGCCAATTGATGTCGCGCTTGTGCAGGTATCACCTCCTGACAAACACGGATATTGTTCACTGGGTGTATCGGTAGATATAGCGGCAACGGCTGTTAAGACTGCGAAGAAAGTTATAGCACAGATCAATCCGCGTATGCCGCGTACGTTGGGCGATGGTATTGTAAAGCTTGATGCGTTTGATGCTGTTGTATATCATGAGCAGGAACTGCCGCAGATACTGTGTGCCGATAGCAGTGAAATCTCCATGCGCATTGGCGGATATTGTGCTGAGCTTGTAGAAGATGGCGCAACATTGCAGATGGGTATAGGCTCTATTCCGGATGCAGCATTGGCGAGTTTAACGAACCACAAAGAGTTAGGTGTACACACCGAAATGTTTTCCGATGGTATTATTCCGCTGATTGAAAAAGGTGTTATCACCAATCAGCACAAGAAGAAATATAGGGGTAAAACGGTGACGTCATTTTTACTGGGCACGCGCAAGCTATATGACTTTGTTGATGATAACCCTGCCGTGGTTGCACTCAACATCGATTATGTAAATGATACGGCTGTGATCCGGACAAACCCAAAAGTTACCGCGATAAACAGCGCGATAGAAGTTGATATTACCGGGCAGGTATGTTCGGATTCTATTGGAACGTATCATTACTCGGGTGTTGGCGGGCAAATGGATTTTGTTCGTGGTGCTTCGCTATCAGAAGGAGGGAAGCCGATCATTGCTTTACCTTCTATTACCGGTAAAGGTGTTTCACGTATTGCTGCATTTCTAAAACAGGGTGCGGGTGTTGTTACCACACGCGCACATGCCCACTATATAGTTACCGAGTATGGTATAGCCTATTTGTATGGCAAGAACATGCGGCAGCGAGCCAAGGCGTTGATTGAAATAGCGCACCCGAATCACCGTGAAGCACTGGAGCGTGCCGCCTTCGAGCGGTTCCGCACCTACGAGTTTGAGAGAACATTGTATTGATATATATATATATGCTCAATCCGGAAGGAGCAAGCACGCAGGTTGCAGTGTTTGCTCCTTCTTGCATTTAGAAACTTGCCGATCGATTTTCTAAATAAAAAATGATCATTGCCCGATAGCGAACAAGGTCCGTACGATCATGAATGGGACACGTCTTCAAAAGCGCTCATTTTGAAATGAAAAAGCAATCGGATCGTGTGGCATATTCTTGGCATGCAGTAGCCGCGTCAGTTCAGTACTGATTCCTTTAATCATTACTTTCACCGCCTATGCTGCGCAATTACATCAAGATCGCTTTCCGGAACCTGCTCCGCCACAAAGCATTTTCATTCATCAATATCTTCGGACTCTCTATCGGTATGGCCTGTAGTATATTAATACTGCTGTGGGTGCATGATGAGTTGAGTTACGATAAGTTTCATGAAGGCTCAGACTATATTTACCGTCTTACAGCCGAGCTTCCGCAGGAGAATATAAAGGCCGCGGTATCATCTGCG
>CAMLLI010000522.1 GCA_946480685.1 uncultured Flammeovirgaceae bacterium
CAATCGCTCTTACCAAGAAAACTACAAACACTTACTTGCATGAACCATAGAAATCACAGATAAACGCAGATTTTTTTTAAAAGGAAATCAGAAGTCATTAAAATATGATTTCTGAAGTATAACTATAGATGAACTTGTAGACCGCATCATCCGCGGGCAGATGTAAGCAGAATTTGTTGTATTCTTCTGCGTACATCTGTGTAATCTGCGGGAGAAAAATTTTAGTACAGCTCTTTGAATTTCTTTTTGCCTTCGTCAAGGAACTTGATGAAGCCTTCTACACTCTTATCATAACCGTAAGGTGTAACGAGCACGCGCTCATCTTTACCTACCAGCACATAGAAAGGCTGTGCGTTGTTGTTGAGGTTTGCTATTTGCAAATCTGCATTTTGTTTGCCGATGGTCTTCTTCACTTTGTTGTCATACTTCGAAGTATACCATTCTGATTCCGGCAGTTCTGTTTTGTCGTCTACATATAGCGCTACTACTACAAATTCATTTTTCAGTTTGTCAAGCACTTGCGGATCAGACCACACTACGGCTTCCATCTCACGACAGTTTGTACAACCGTGTCCTGTAAAGTCTATAAACACCGGTTTGTTTTGCTGACGTGCGCAGAGCAGTGCCTGCTCATAATCAAAGTATCCGTTTATACCATGGGGCAAATGCAGGAAGTCGCCATACTTTGGTTCATCACAAATCTGGTTAGGCTTGGCGTTGCGCGATGCTGCAATCAAGTCGAAATCATGTGTATGCATTGGAGGTAAATATCCGGCCAATGCTTTTAATGGCGCACCCCACATGCCCGGGGTGATATATACTACAAATATAAAAGCGATAGAAGCGAACGTAAGTCTGATGATGCTGACACGTTTATCTTCAGCATCTTTACCGGTATCGCCTGGCAGACGGAAGCCTTTCATCAGGTATATACCAATCAGCATAACAATTACAATCCAGATGGCTATGTTGATCTCGCGATCTAAAATTCCCCAATGGAAAGCCTGATCCGCTATACTTAAAAATTTGAATGCTAATGCGATCTCGATGAAGCCTAATACAACTTTAACCGAATTTAACCAGCCACCGGATTTCGGCATCGAGCTTAACCAGCCCGGGAAAAATGCAAACAAAGTAAATGGTATAGCAAAGGCCAGCGAGAATGCAAACATACCCACGATAGGCTTGAGGAATTCGCCACCGGCTGAGGATACAAGTATACTTCCTACGAGCGGACCCGTGCACGAGAAAGAAACCAGTACAAGTGTGAATGCCATGAAGAACACGCCAACCAATCCGCCTTTTTCTGATTGCTGATCAACTTTATTGATGAATGTTCCCGGCAATGTAATTTCAAACAGACCGAGGAAGGACAAACCGAATACGATAAACACAATAAAGAAAATCAGGTTCGGTATCCACTCCGTTGAAAGATGATTTGCTGTTTCTGGTCCCATAAGCGGAGCTATAGCAGCACCGATCAAAGTATATATAAGAATGATAGAGATTCCATATAGCAGCGCCTGAAATTTAGAGCGGCCTTGCGTAAAGAAACTCACCGTCATCGGTATCATCGGGAAAACGCATGGTGTTAACAATGCAGCGAGACCGGCAATGAAGGCTAGTATAAAAAATCCGAGAAAGGAATTTTTGGCCGGATCTTCTTTGATCAATGTCGGATCAAGCACCGGTCCTTTGATCTGTCCATATGTATCATTGGAAGTATTCTGTGCTGCTACAGTTTGCACTGTATCAATCAATGTGCTGGTGTTCTCTTTGACAGTAACTTTTTCATCTGTTTTTTGATCGTCAGTTTTTGGAGCCGCGCTTTCATCCTGCTTCGCTGATGTGATCGCAGTACCTTCTACTTTAATCGCACCGAACGTCAGGTCACCATCAAACAAAACACATTTACCCTCAACCTCTGAACAAACCTGTCCTTCATAAGTACCTTTCACAACAAGAGCAGGCGATAGTATTTTTATTTTCTGTCTGAACTCACCGCTGCCTTCAAAGATGCGCACATCACAATCGAATATCTTGTCGTGCTTGGTCTTGTCTTGTATAGCTGCTAATGACCCAACGAATTCAAAGCTCGGATCTTTGTCGAGTGTTACCGACATTGGCACAGGTCCGCAATCCGGATCGAATCCTACTGAATAGATATACCAGTTCTTCTGAATAGATGCTTTAAACACCAGTTCTATTACATCACCAACTTTATAGGATTTAGAAGGAGTCTCTGCTACAAGCTTGGCCGGTTGAAGTACCTGCGCACTGGCGATGCCTGCTGATATTGCCAAAAGGAGGCAAAAAAGAATTCGTTTTAGCATGGAAAGAAAATTGGTCGCTAAAATAGCGAACAACGATCCAAAAAAGTTCATCCTTTCGAAGAAAGGTATTACAGCGAATGAAAAGAGAGCGTGATTAACAAATTTTAACAAATCACAGATCAATCACTACCTGACCTTTGAGGAGATCTTCAAACTTTTCGCGCTCACGAATAAGCTTTGCTTCGCCATTTATAATCAGGACTTCTGCAGGCCGTACGCGCGAGTTATAGTTGGAAGCCATAGAGAAACCATAGGCACCTGCATTCTTAAACGCGAGGATATCCCCTTCGCGTACTTCGTTCAAGTCGCGATCGCTGCCAAACGTATCCGTCTCACATATATAGCCTACAACAGTATATTTATGTTTAGCACCCGATGGATTCGATACGTTGACAATGTGATGATAAGCATCGTACATCATCGGGCGGATAAGATGATTTAATCCTGAGTTTACACCTGCAAAAGTTACCGTAGGTGTAGGCTTCACTACATTTACCTGCACCAGCATAGTGCCGGCTTCGCTTACCAAAAACTTACCGGGCTCTAGCCATAGTTCGAGGTTGCGTCCGTATCCTTTACAGAATTCATTAAAGGCTTTGGCAAGTTTACCGCCCAACTCCTGTATATCGGTTACTATATCGCCATCCTTATACGCAACTTTAAAACCGCTGCCGAAATCAAGGAAGTTAAGATCCGGAAAACTCTTTGCTGTTTCGAAAAGGACTTCGGCGGTTTTCAAAAATGCTTCTGTCTCTTTTATATCCGAGCCGGTATGTATATGTAAACCACTGATGCGAATGCCAAACGTCTTCATCAACGTAAGTATTTCAGCTAGCTGCAGTACAGATATACCAAACTTCGAATTGCTGTGCCCGGTAGAGATCTTGATGTTTCCGCCAGCCATGATGTTCGGATTCAGTCGTAAGCCGCATGGATATGCATCTTTATACCGTGCTCCGAATTTTTGCAGTGTTGAAAGGTTGTCGATGTTGATGGCTACACCGAGCGTTACGGCTTCTTCAATCTCGCTGAAGTCAACGCCACTCGGTGTAAACGTTATCTCCCCCGGCAGGTAGCCTGCCCGTAGTGCCAGGTGTACTTCGCCAAGAGAAACGGCTTCCATGCCTACACCATTTTTGCGCATCAGCTTAAGTATGGAGATGTTAGTAAGTGCTTTGGCAGCATACTTTATCTTTACGTTGGCTGCTGAATATGCAGATTTCAGTTTGGTGATCTGCTCGGCTATGCGGGCGCCATCGTACACATATAGCGGTGTTCCGAACTGATTTGCAAGTTTTAGAACGTCAATGCCTTGAATGGTGTAAGTTCCGTTTATGAGCTCCATGCGAAAATTAAAAGGGTTCAAATATATATCAGGATTAACAGGATTTCGGGATTATCAGGATCGATTTGCAGGATTTTTATGTTGGTCTTTATACATTGAAAAAATTTCCACGCACGATCTTTATTTTTAATGCTTGAAAATCCGAAAGCCGCATACGTTTTTTACCTTTCTAAAATCTTCATATAACGCGCATCCGAAATGAAATTGTTCTTCCGCGAATACCTGCCGGCCGATGCCAGCACATCCAAACAGACTCTCGTTATTTTGCACGGGTTGTTTGGTTCATCCGATAACTGGCTTACACAGGCACGCTTCTTATCCAACAATAACTATAAAGTATATACTGTCGATCAGGCCAATCATGGCCAGTCTTATCATAGCGCTTCATTTGATTATGCGACCATGGTGAATGATCTGAAAGAATTTATAGATGATCAGAAACTCGGGCAGCCCGTTATACTCGGGCATTCCATGGGAGGAAAAACAGCGATGAACTTTGCACTCGCTCATCCTGACTCCCTATCAAAACTCATTGTGGTTGATATTGCTCCGCGCTATTACGATTTGGAACACTATACTATTTTAAAAGGTTTAAATGCTATCGCGATCGACACGATCACTTCGCGCAACGAAGCGGATGAGGCATTGGCTGCGTATGTTCCCGAATCGGATGTGCGTCAGTTCCTGTTAAAAAATCTTCAGCGAAAAGCAGAAGGAGGTTTC
>CAMLLI010000523.1 GCA_946480685.1 uncultured Flammeovirgaceae bacterium
CTGCCCACGCCCAGTACTGCGATCTTGCCGCTCTTCACCGGTACACCGTTGAGGTATACATCCGAGCCTCCCAGGTATTTGATAAAGTATATTTCAGCCTGCTCGATATATACTATAGCAACAAACCCATGCAGTTCGGAACGCTGGATGTGATGCGCCTTCTTCAGCGAGCCTTCGGGTTTGGTATCGATAATGAGAATATGATCGTGATCTAATTCAGCCGCATTCTTTCCCTCTACAAATACCTTGATGGCTTCGATCTCGTTCTGCGAGATCTTCAGGTTCGCACCAATCGCGTTAACCAGTTCTTCTTCCCGCGGAGTAATTTGCTCATCGGCATGTACGATGGTAAGCAGCTCCAGCAGGATAACCACCTTCTGCTTCTGCGTAAGCTCCAGGTTAACTTCAGCACAGAGCTTTTCGATGCGTTGCAGTTCAACGCTTAGCTCTCCCGTTGCAGGCAGTGCATCTACATAACCGTCAAACTTTTTTACATAGGTATCAACGGCCGAACGACTGAGGTGATCCTGCAAAAATTTTCGGATCTGTTCGCGCTCCTGGTGGGTAACTTGATCTTCTTTAGCAACCACCGCGAACAACCGCAGAATGGCTTTGAGTAGAGGTTCACTCATAAAAATGAATTACATGAATCTAAATATATCGAAAGACAGGCACCAAAAGAAAAGGACTGGCGTGAACCAGTCCTCTTGTATTCTTCCTACATAAACTTTTACAGTTTATTCGGTAATATTCTTACGCATCTTCTCAACCACCTTTGTAATTTCTTCGAGGTTCTTGTCAGACAACACGAGGTCGCCACGGTTGTTCTTGATCTGCTCTTCGATGTTGAGGGCAGCGTATGCTTTTTCAAGTGCAGTAAGGTCTCCTACAAGTGTAGTTACAGGCTCAGTCTGTTCAACCGTCTGCAACATCTTCAGCAACTCGCTTACTGACTTTTTCTGTTGAAGGATAATGCGCATCAACGGAGTGAGTACCTGGTTACGGTTGTCTTCCGGTAACAGGTTCTTCGGATATGTCTTGATAAGACCTGTAGAAATATACAGACCTTCGATGAAGCTACCGGCAACCACCAGTGACGACAGTTTGTTACGGCTGTCATCTTTCAGGAAGTTCTCAGTCTTCTTGATAGCAGCATCCAGTAAATGCGTTAATGAATCTTTGTTACCGATGTTTGTCTCAAATCTTTTCAGGATCTCAACATCAAATGAACCGATCACACCGAGGTTATCAGCCAGTGTTTTGCAGGCGTTCAGGTAATCGATCGCTTCCTGTGTTTTCTCGTAGGAAGCCAGGTAGCCGATGTCAGCAGCATAAACACCAAGGTTTAATGCAGCCTTGTCAGTACGTGAAGCATACTGATCAACTTTCGTACGTGAATTAATGAGACTCTCATTGAATTCAGCACCGGTAGCTTGTAAGAGATAAGGTATTTCGGAAGGTGAAGGTATATTGTAAACTACTTCTTCGATTTGTTGTTTCAGACTGTCGGCCGACTGAAAATCAGCAGCGTTTTTATCTTTATCGCTGGAAGAAGATCCGCATGAAGCTAACCCTGCGGCCAGCACAACACATACACAGAAGTTAGTAAGACGATTCAATTTCATAGTGTGAAGCTTAGGTTTTGAGTTCCAAGTTTAACACATTTTTCATGCGTATGAAAATTAATTTTGAAGGATAGCTGGTAATTTTTTCTGCCTTCGGTTACTTTTTATTAAATTTAGTAATGCACATTCTAAAAAATGTTATGGCAAGATTGGTTGACAAAACACTCCTGATTGATGACAGCGATATAGATCTCTTCATCCAACGCAGGTTCCTGGAAGTGTACAACTTCTCAAACCAGTTAGTGCTCTACAAGTCTGCCAACGAAGCGCTTGACTGGCTCAAGAACATCAACGGAGAACCTGCCCCTGACATTATCTTTCTTGACCTGAACATGCCGGAGACTGACGGCTTCTCTTTCCTCAAAACATTTATGGACCTCCCTGAAAAGGTCACTTCGAAATCACGTATCGTTGTGCTTACCAGCTCGAATAACATCAAAGACCGCGACCTGGTGTTCGAGAATAAAAATGTTATTCAGTATATCACGAAGCCTCTCAAACAAGCTGATATAGAAGATCTTAAGAAGATCATCAACCAGAATTAACAGTATATTTCCCTCCTGTTTTCTTTAACGGTCCAGCCAGTCTTTAAACTCCTGCACGCGCTCGCGTGCTACAATAATATCTTGATCCTGCGATCCTTTCAACAACAATTTTAACCGGCTGTTAGTATAGCTGATGATGTCCTGCATGGCCGTAGCGGCAATGAGATACTTTCGGTTGATCCGGAAGAACCGCGCGGGGTCCACCATCTCCTCCAATTGCTCCAGCGTATAATCAAGAATCAGGTTCCGGTTGTCGGTTGTGCAGCAAAACGTTGTCTTATCCTGACTGAAGAAATAGAGTATATTTTCAACCTCCACCGTCTTGAGGTGCTCCCCTACTTTAATAACAAATCTTGACTTATGTTTTTTGGTGAGCATTTGTATAGTCTGCTCGATATTGCTCAGCAACACTTTTGTCTCCGGCTCCTGTCGCGTAAGTGCCCTGAACTTGGTAAGCGCTCCGGCCAGTTCATCTTTATCCACCGGCTTCAGAATATAGTCGATGCTGTTAACCTTGAAGGCCTTGAGTGCATATTCATCAAATGCGGTAGTAAAGATCACGGGCGACTTGATGGTACACTGCTCGAAGATCATAAAGCTGATACCATCGGCAAGTTGTATATCCATAAAGATAAGGTCGGGAGCCGGGTTGTCTTTCAACCACAACACAGCTCGCTTTACCGTATCAATTTTATTCAGAATGGTAACGGCCGGCTCCAGACTCTTTACCAGGTTCTCCAACCGTTGTGCCGCCATCGGCTCGTCTTCTATGATCAATACATTCATGCGTGAACAGGAATAACAGGAAGCTTTACTATAAACTTATCGTTTCGAATGATCTCCACCGGAACGTTGCTGAGGAACTCATACCGCTTGCAGATATTCTCCAGACCAATGCCGGTTGATTCTTCCGCGAACACCATCTTCTTCTGCAGGTTATTTTCCACCACGATAAAATTGTCCATCATATATACATGGATGGTGAGCGGATTTTCTTCCGATACTATATTATGCTTGATGGCATTTTCAATAAGCATCTGGATCACCAGCGGAGCGACCATGCTCCGTACACCTTCCAGTTGAATATTCAATTTGAGTTTATCCCCAAAGCGGATTTGCTGCAGGTATAAATAAGACGACAGAAATTTCAGTTCTTCCTCCAGCGCTACTACCTCGCGATCACGCGTGTCCAATACATAGCGGTATACTTCGGATAATTGCTTGATGAACTTGGCAGCTTTATCCTGGTCTTCGTATACCACGTTGGTTAAAACGTTGAGCGTATTAAAAAGGAAATGCGGATTGATCTGACTTTTGAGACTCTCGTAGTGAGCCGCTATATTTTCTTTCTGGAGGCGTTCGGCATCGATAGCCACCTGCCGCCAGTTGATTAAAAATTCTCTTCCGTGCATAAACAGGGAAATGATAATAGTAATAAGAATAGAATACCCTGTGCTATAGTTTATCGCCACCTGCAGACTCCACGAGTATAAAGCGATAATGCCATACATGGCCCCAAGCGAATATACAATCGTAACGATGAGTCCGATTACGAAGCGCTTCATCGGGAATTTGATCCACGGCCATTTCCAGGAAATAAAATTGGCCAGGTATGAATTACCTTTCCAGAGTGCAACCCACATCAGTGCGTTAAGCGATCCGATCTTCCAGAAGCGTGGCGTACCAAAGGTGCATTCGTTACATCCCAGTCCCGTCCATGCAAACAGCATCCCGAGGATGACGAGAATGACAACACTCTTCATCTCTTTAATAACTACGCTCCGGTCGATAGACATAGGCTCCTATAGAAGTAATCCAACCCCTAACGTAATAAGCCCGGCCGCCAATAGCAACGCACCGGTATAAATTAATGCTACAAGTTTATTTGGACGGGTTGCATTGGGGCTCATCGATGAAAAGAAAAAGCCGCCTGAGATAAGCAAAGCTGATGTCGGAATTGCCGCGCGCACAAACCACGTAACACCCAACGGTAGGGCTACCTGATCTGCCAGCAACTGGCATACCAGCGACAGAATTACGATAACACCGGCATGCGCGTGCCCTGCCCTAAACATTGCCTTCTGAAAAGCATTGAATTCAATTTTGTTAAACTTCCCCGACAATACCGTCAGCAAAAAATGACCACCATATTCAATAGAAGGAATGGTGATCAGTATAATTCCACACATGAGTTTTGATTCGAATGTCATAAATGGGTACTGGTTACT
>CAMLLI010000524.1 GCA_946480685.1 uncultured Flammeovirgaceae bacterium
CAAAATTCTGTCCATGTTCTTTATGTTCAAAAAGCCAGTCGCCTGGCCTCGGTGCTTCCATGGTTACATCGTATGGCATAAGCCTTTTTATTAAGGTAAAATTTTTTGTGCGGGGATCAACTTTCTTTTCAGAACATCCTGACAACATCAGGATGAGCAAAAGCAAAGCATATTGCAGAGGGGATGCATGGTTAGGATTCACAGCTAAATATTAAGGGTCACCTAATATGGTATATTTTAGCCGGATTAGCTATTGCTTCCGTCAATTTATATATAGCTGTATAAACAGCGAAGGCCGGCAACTTCACAGTGCCGGCCTTTATGCGCTTAGAATATACTATATCACGCCTATTCAGTTCGCAATGTTTCAGCCGGGTTGGACACAGCCGAGCGTATAGATCGGTAACTCACGGTAAGCAACGAAATAACGAGTGTTGCCACCAGTCCTAACAAAAATACCCACCAATGTATACCCGTGCGATATGCAAAACCGGAAAGCCATTCGTTCATGAAATACCATGCTAAAGGTGCAGCTATAACAAACGCCATCACAATGAGTTTTATAAACTCTTTCGAGAACAACATTACGATACTGGCTACCGAGGCACCTAACACCTTGCGTATACCTACTTCTTTCAGTTTTTGATTTGCCATAAAGGAGATCAGTCCGTATAGTCCGAGGCACCCGATGAAGATAGATATACCGGCAAAGATTTTAAACAAGGTAAACGTACGCTCATCCTGGCGGTATAAATCAGCCAGTTTTTCATCGAGGAACTCGTACTCGAAGTAATAATCCGGAAATACCGCGCTCCATTCTTTTTCAATGAATGCTATTGTCTCACTGAAATTAGCTGCATTTACTTTCACTCCCAGATCATAGTAGAAGTATGGAAAGTTAACAAATACAACCGGCTCGATGGAGTTATGAAGAGAAGATGAATGAAAATCCTCTACCACCCCTACCACTTCAGCATTAATGCTCGAAACACCAGTGGTTATATTCTTCCCGAGTATATCTTCCGGATTGCTAAAGCCCAGTCGCTTGACTGCAGATTCGTTCACGATATATACATGCTTTTGGTCTTCATCTTTCAGGTTCATGTCGGCAAGCTTTTCATCGGTTTCAGAAAACCAGCGACCGGCTTTCAGTTTCACACCATACGTATCGAGATAATGGCGGTCAACCGGTTTTACACCAATACTATATAACTCAGACGGTCCGCGATCCGACAGAAAATAATTTGTCCCAAAGTTATTATCAGATGTCGGTGCTCCCAGTGAGAATGAAAGACTCTGTATAGCCGGGTTTCGCTCCAGCCGGTTACGAAGTGTTTCCATCAACTCTGCTTTTATATCGGGCACTGGTATATTAATCACAGCATCTTTATCAAAGCCCAGTGGTTTATTTCGGAAGTACTGCATTTGCTCGGCAATAATGAGCGTACCAATGATCAGCACCTGCGCGATCATAAACTGAAATACAACCAGCGTCTTGCGCACAGCAGCACCTGAGCTACCCTGTGCAGTAATTTTATTCTTCAATACAAGGGCGGGATTATAGCCTGACAAAATCATGGCCGGATAAAATCCCGAAAGGAATGTTACGAGTATAATGAGTGCCAGTAAAAAGCCGAGTAACAACGGATTGGCTAACAGGTCCAGATCAAGTTTGCGTTCAAGGAAACTGTTCAGCCAGGGTAAAGTCCACTCGGTAATGCAAAGCGAAATCAATACAGCGATGGCCGTTAACAAAAGTGTTTCTCCCAGGAAATATACCGTGAGCTGCCCACGTTTTGCACCCAGTGTTTTGCGAATACCAATTTCCTTGGACTTGCGTATAGCCAGTGCGGTAGCCAGGTTTACGAAATTTATGCAGGCAATGAAGAGTATAAATGCACCGAGTATACCCATTACCAGCAGGTCGGTATAGGAAGCATTAAAGGCAGGACCCGGATTCTCGGTATAGGCCTGATCGAAATGTATATCTTTCAATGGCTGCAGCGTATACATTTTACGTTCGGAATCTTCCTTCGAATGATACTTCGCTACAAATGGTCCAAATCGTTTCTGCACGTCAGCAGCCTCTATATTTTCAGGCAGCACAAAGTAAGCATATCCGGAAGCTGTCATTCCCCAGTGATCGATCGGCATACCACCTATAAAATCTCCGGTAAAAGAAGGCATCGACACAATCATTGAAAAATTGATGTGCGAAGTTGCCGGAGGATCCTGAACAATACCCGCTACTTCAACCTCCACGCGGTTATCTATCTTAAGCGTGAGATGATCGCGGCCTTTCATGATCTTATCGGCCATTGACTTTGTCAGGAACACTTTACCGGGTTGTCCTAATTCTTCACGTGGATTTCCGGAGAGAGCTTTAAAGTCGAACACATCAAAGAAAAGTGAATCGGCAAAAATTACATTATCGGCTTTTAATTTTTCATCCCCTATCCGCAGCATCACTTCATCCTGGTAGTGCAGTTGTGTTACCTGGGGTATATCGGCAAAATCATTTCGAAAAGCTTTTACAAACGGGTATGGTGTAGTAGAACCATAACTCTCACCGGAGGCAGTTCTGCTTTCCATTACGACCCGGTATATATGATCGTATCGGCTGTGAAATTTATCAAAACCGAGATCATATGTAATGAGCAGGAAGAGGATAATGCAAGCCGTAATGCCAATAGTAAGTCCCAGAATGTTAATGAGCGTATAATTTTTATTACGCAGAAAATTCCGGAACGTAAGGATGAGATAGTTTTTGATCATGTGTTAACCGCGTTAATTGTCATAACGGTTATCCAAAGACGATGCCAACGCTGTATCGTATTGATTTTCAAATATTAAGATATCTATTCTAAAAAAATTATCCGATAATGTGTATCACTTCCGATACACCGTACTGTTTGTATCCGATACAATTCAATATTTTTACCAGTATACAAATCTGTTTTGAAAAGCATGATTCCCGCCAAGGTATTAATAATTGATGACGACCGCGATATACTCGAAACCGCCCGCATGTTTCTGAAGCAGGAGTTCTCGCTTGTACATATCGAAGAGTCACCTGAAAAGATACCGACACTGCTGAAGACCACCGACTACGATGTTGTTCTGCTGGACATGAATTTCAAAAGAGGTGTTAACGATGGTGAGGAAGGTTTTTATTGGCTCAATCAGATCCTGAAAGCGGATAGCCAGGCCGTTGTAATTCTGATAACTGCGTATGGTGAAATTGATCTCGCTGTAAAAGCGATCAAGAATGGAGCTACCGATTTTGTATTGAAGCCGTGGAAGAATCAAAAACTGATGGCTACGATTCTTGCGGCATTGCAGCTACGTAAATCGAAGAAGGAAGTTGAAAAACTCAAAGAGACACAAGAGAAATTAAGTGATGACATCAATCATGCTTACGCTGATTTCATTGGAGAATCACCTGCTATACAACGCGTACATGAACTGATAAACCGTGTAGCGGATTCCGATGCCGATGTGCTGATACTCGGAGAAAACGGAACGGGTAAAGAATTGGTAGCACGTGCTATACATCAGCGTTCATCGCGAAGAAATAATGTATTTATTAATGTTGACCTCGGTGCGATCAGTGAGACTTTATTTGAAAGTGAACTCTTCGGCCATGTAAAAGGTGCCTTTACCGATGCGCGCCAGGATAAAGCCGGACGCTTCGAACTTGCTTCAGGCGGCACACTATTTCTTGATGAGATCGGCAATCTTTCACTGGCGTTGCAGGCAAAATTACTTACGGTATTGCAACACCGCAGTGTACAACGTGTAGGTTCAGCGAAAGCTATACCAGTAGACTTTCGTTTGATTTGCGCAACCAACATGCCGCTACACGAAATGGTTTTTGAGAAAACATTTCGGCAGGATCTTCTTTATCGCATCAACACAGTGGAGATTCGCGTTCCTTCCCTTCGCGAGCGCGTAGAAGATATACCTTTGCTTGTTGAACATTTTCTGACACGCTACGCACAGAAGTATAAACGCGCAGGCATGAAGATCGACAAAGCGATCATGAGTAAATTAAAGAAGTATCATTGGCCGGGTAATATACGCGAACTGCAGCATGCTGTGGAGCGTGCTGTGATTCTAACCGAAGGTAAAATAATTGAATCTGCGGAGCTGTTCATCAGCGGTATACAGCATACTCTCAAAAAAGAAGCACAGCCGCAGACACTGGATGAAATGGAGAAAGTATTTATCCAGCAATCGCTGCAACAAAATCAGGGCAATGTAAGCAACACGGCCCGCGCGCTCGGGTTAACGCGTACAGCACTCTATAGAAGAATGAAACGTCATGGTTTATAGTATATATCTTACCAGATCGGAAGAGCGTCGTGTTGGGCAAGGGGGGGG
>CAMLLI010000525.1 GCA_946480685.1 uncultured Flammeovirgaceae bacterium
ATGGTACGGAATCTTCGGTGGTGCATCATCGCCCCAATCGAAAGACGGATCAATCACTACACACTTTGGCAGAAAGGCAGCACTATCCTGTTCACTTAATCCGAGATCTTCATCCGGACCGCCAACTTCGTATCCGAAAAGGGAATCGCTCCATTCTATTTTTCCTGCTATAGCCTTCGCATACGGGTCGAGCAGAAGTTTATTGGGATTGAAACGTTGTCCGTTATTTGGTTCGTAAGGGCCGTGCACGCGGTAGCCGTAGAGTTGCCCGGGCTTCAGATCTGGTATATATATATGCCACACATGATAGGATCGCTCCGTCATTTTTACATTCGCTACTTCCTTTTCGTCAGTCGGTTTATTGAAAAGACATAACTCTACTCCGGTAGCTTTCTCGGCATATAGTGCAAAGTTTACACCGTTGCCATCCCAGGTAGCCCCGAGGGGATAGGGGCTTCCGGGGTATGACTTTATCCTGGGTGTAACAACTGGTTCAATTTCTAATTCCTTAGTGCTCATAACTGTTCTGTAAATTCATCGCCCACGTAGGCACTTGTAATTCTCTTCTTTCCGCTTCAGACCGTATTGCTCCTGCTTTCTGTTTATTCTGCGGATGACGCTCGTGTTCACTAACCTGGTATGAGAAGTCATTGAGTACGTTCATATAGTTCATGAATGCTTCATACGGTGACGGATACGGACTGAAGTATGCATGTACATTACCATCATCATTCTTTTTGGTTGACATATAGTAGAAGTGATCACTGGTTTGCAGCCAGCGCCAGCGCTCCAGCAAATCCGGATCATCTATACTCTTGATATCGCGTTCCATACGCACCATGCAGTCAAATGCATCGCGCTGCATATCGTTACCAAGCCATGCGGATAAATCGCGTTCCTGGTCAGCCCACGAAATATAGTGTGGTACAGAAAGTGTATCATGCGGCTTCACGTTGCGAATTACTTCGGAAGCAGTTGCCATCACAAAGCGTTTCTGTTTCGCTATAGCAGTAAGCAGTCCTTCGAGGAACTTTACGATACCGGTATTGGCTTTCTGATGTTCGCCAAACGTTTCATAGTCCATGGCCAGCGTTACCACGTTTTCGTGCGGTGGTATACCGTTGAGCCACTCCATATATTTTTCCACGGTAAGGCCGTGATGTCCAAAGCGGAATGCTATATCATCACTTAAATGATAGTTGCGTAAAAATATCTTCAATCCTCCCAGGTCAGGGTGCTGGTATAGATGATGCGGACTGCGACCGTGCAGTATACGTTCGATGCCATCGCTGAATATACCATTGAAGCCCAATGCTTCCACGCGTCTGCCGATATCATCGTTGTAAATCAACTCGGTGTTACGAAAAACAGTAGGCCGCACGTTGAAGTGTTCATGCAGCTTAGCAGTGTGATCGAGTATTTGTAATTCAAACTCATCGCCCGGCATCATGCAGGCAAGTGAATGGTGATCGGTTTCCGAGAGAAATTCCACACTCCCCGTATCTGCCAGTGCGCGGAAGCTGTCCAATACTTCCGGAGTATATTCTTTGAACTGATCGATCGCCACACCCGATACCGAGAACACCACTTTGATCTGCGGATACTTGCGGATGAGTTGCAGCAACAATGCATTGGCAGGCAGGTAACTCTGTCGCGCTACACGCTCTGCTATAGCCTTGTTTTGCTTATCATCAAAGTACTCTCCGCGTGTTCCTATATCGAAGAACCGGAACGGACGTAGTCTTCTGGGTTGATGTACCTGAAAGTATAGCACCAGGTGCTGTTTAGTTGTAGTGTCAGATGAGTTCATGATATATAGTTTTTATTTTTTTTGCAGCTTTATCCCACGTTATATTCTTAATCTCTTTCAAGCTGTTCTTTTTTAGTGTAGTTGATAAACTTTCGTACGCTAACACGTTGCAGATCGCATCAGCAAGATCATCCGTTTTCCAGAAATCAACTTTGATAGCATGCGGCATTACTTCTGCCACCCCGGATTGATTTGAGACAATGACCGGTACGCCTGCCTGAATGGCTTCCAACGGGGTAATTCCGAATGGTTCGGAAACCGATGGCATAACATATACATTCGATACAGACCAGACTTTATCTATATTATCGCCCTTTAAAAATCCGGTAAAATGAAATCTTGATGAAAGTTTTAACTGGGCGACTCTTTCAACAACCTGAGGAAATAGATCCCCAGAACCGGCCACCACGAAATGCGCATCCGGAAATTTTTCCAGTACTTTTCGCGCAGCCTCCACGAAGTAAAACGGACCTTTCTGATAGGTAAGTCTTCCGAGGAATGTGACAACATGTGTACCGATGGAAGGTATAGCAGGCGTTGTCTTCAGGTCTTTGGGTGTAATGCCATTATAGGACACGCTGATCTTGGCAGCATCGATCTTGTACCGGTATACCAGTATATCTTTTGTCCACTTGCTTACGGCGAGTATATGATCTGCTTTCTCCACGCCTTCACGTTCAATCGCATATACTTTTTGATCAACGTATTCGCCCGAGCGATCGAACTCGGTAGAATGTACATGGACAATTAAAGGTTTGTTGCTTACCCGCTGCGCTGCTATACCGGCCGGAAATGTCATCCAGTCGTGTGCATGGATAATATCAAATGAAAAATTACGGGCAATTTCTGCAGCGACTTCTGCATAGCGGTTTGTTTCTTCGATCAGGTCCGGACCGTATGTGCCCGAGAACAGATGCGTAAAAGTATCAACAACTTCTATCTCTTGTGTTACCTCATGCGTAGCAGGTTCCAGTGAATAACTCCAGCTCTCCATGTGCGTAACAGGAGCATGATATCGGGTTGACCGATATGGCGAAAGAACAGATTCAACCTCTATTGTAGTGATACTGATATTAACACCACTCACTTCTTCCCCCGGCTCCTCGATCCGCTGGGTAATATACTCTTTATGACTGCCTATCTTAATTGGTACTTTTCCCGCGTCAATAAAATCAACCCGCGGAACATATTCACCTCCGTGCAGTTTTGGTACAACAAAAAGGATGTCTACATTTTCTTTCGTTAGTGATTTAGTAAGTCCATAGCAAGCTGTTCCAAGTCCTCCTGAAATATGGGGAGGAAATTCCCAGCCAAACATTAATACTCTCATAGTGTGCCCCTCAAGATTTTACGATAACACGTCATATATCCGGATAAGTATACGACTGACTAAATCTGTCTAAAATCTATGCCAGCGGTAGGCTCCACACTTTGGGTAATGCATTGCAAAGACGCTGCTTAACATTTTCGTAACAGGGTGGAATAGTTTTTGGCGGACGAATTTCCTTTCCGAATTTTTATTGTGCCAACATATACGTCACACCGAATGAGTTAACTCATATATACCGCTCTGATAAATTCGGATTTTTTTTGATAAAGAGCAAGCCACCTATAGATAAATAATCTATAGTATAGTTTATTAAAAACTATAGCATAAGAATATAGTATATGAAAAATTATGTCAGCCTGCAGCAGGCTCGGGTGTTTTCTGCAGCGCCTTCATCAACTCATTTTCATTGGTGAGATCGAGACGCAACGGTGTAATGGATACATAACCGTTTTCAACAGCCCACCGGTCAGTTCCTTCCTGCGCAGGTTCCAGTGTTGTAACCGTAAACCAGTAATGCTTGCGCCCGAGCGGATCGGTGCCGGGAACAATCTTGCCATCATACTGCTGCACAGCCTGGCGTGTCCATTTTATACCATTTGGATTGGGGGGAAAATTCACATTAATAAGTGAGAGGTCGGGATGCTCTAATAACACAGAGAGCGTTTTTTCAACAAAAGGTTCAAGTGTATCGAAGTCCGGCTCAGCTTTACCTGCCGGGGTACTCAATGCTATACCACGCATACCCATTAATACAGCTTGCTTTGCTCCTGCTAACGTACCAGAATGCCACATGGAGTTACCCAGGTTAGAGCCCATATTTATACCCGAGAGTACAACATCGGTCTGTGCCCACAGGTGTGAGCCCAATGCTACACAATCAGCCGGTGTACCATTGACGCGGTATGCTTCTATGTTACCAAAGTTTATAGGAGACTTTTTATAGAAAAGAGGTCGCGAAGCAGTAATAGCATGTCCCATGGACGATTGTTCAACATCGGGTGCAACTACTTTTACTTCGCCAAAACGTGCTGCTATCTTAGCCAGGCATGCTATGCCAGGACTATATATTCCATCATCATTTGTTACCAGAATTCTCATACGCCACTTTGTTGTTTTCATTTATTCCCTAGTAATATTCATACCAGGCATATAATTAGCCTGCATGCCACCAGGAAAATACTTTATATGAAACTAGCCAAGCTTATTTACAACCCCACGGCCGGAGAAGGGGTTGA
>CAMLLI010000526.1 GCA_946480685.1 uncultured Flammeovirgaceae bacterium
TCAAAACGCTTCGCTACTTCGCTCCAGTTAATCACATTCCAGAAAGCAGTGATATAGTCAGGTCTGCGGTTCTGGTAGTGCAGGTAGTAAGCGTGTTCCCAAACATCGAGTCCGAGAATAGGAGTTCCTTTTACGTCTGCAACATCCATCAGTGGGTTGTCCTGATTAGGCGTTGAAGTGATCTGAAGTTTTTTGCTTCCGTCAACAATCAACCAAGCCCATCCTGAACCGAAACGTCCGGCAGCAGCAGCAGCAAATTTAGTTTTGAACTCATCGAAGTTACCGAACGTAGCATTGATAGCATCTGCCAACGCACCGGTTGGAGCACCACCTGCATTCGGACCGAGTATAGTCCAGAACAAGCTGTGATTATAGTGACCACCACCGTTGTTACGAACTGCTACAGGATACTTGGAGATATTTTTATTGATCTCTTCAAGGCTAAGCTTCTCAGCATCTGTACCAGCGATAGCATTGTTAAGATTGGTTACATACGCATTGTGATGCTTGCCGTGGTGTATCTCCATCGTCTTTGCATCGATATGAGGTTCAAGAGCATTAGCTGCATACGGCAGCGCGGGCAATGTAAAAGCCATAGTACTGAATTTATAGGTTGAACATGTGTAAAATCAAATATACAACCATAACCTTACCGAGAAAATTTCACCTGTATTATGATTATACGAATATTTTTTATGGTTATACCGAAATATACCGTGCCTGGTTAGAACGGCAGGTCGTCTGAAGGACTGTTATCGGCATAGAAAGGTTCATCTCCCACAGGAGGTGTATTGCTGTTTGCACGACTGCTGCCTCCGCTTTTCTCCAGTTTCCATGCACGTGCTTCGGTATACCAACGGCCGTTATACTCTCTGCTCTCCAGATCAACCGATACGGATACTTCATCTCCTATAGATAAATTATACTGATCTACTTTATCGCCCCATGCAGACAGGCATACTTTTTTAGGATATTGGCCTTGCGTTTCAATAATAAATTCCTGTTTCTTCCACGGGCCTTTCTTGCCTTGTCCGGTTTGCAACTGTAGCAGTTGAACTACTTTTCCTTTTATTTCCATTTGTACTAATTAATTTCTGATCCTTTTAAAAAAATCGGTTATGAATTTCTTACACTCATCTGCTTTTATACCTTTAACCACTTCCGTTCGCGGATGCAGCAACGGTGTGCTTACCATGCTATAGCCGCGCTGTATATCCGAAGCACCAAACACCAGCTTTTCCAGTTGTGTCCAATGCAGCGCACCGGCACACATAACACAAGGCTCCAGCGTTACATATAGTGTACACTCGCTCAGGTATTTCGAGCCCAGGTAATTGGCAGCAGCCGTTATCGCCAACATCTCGGCATGCGCTGTAGCATCGGTAAGCTTTTCGGTCTGGTTGTGTGCGCGTGCTATAATTCTGTTATTGCTAACCACTACAGCACCTACCGGTACTTCACCTATATCAAAAGCCTTGGCAGCTTCTTTCAATGCTTCGCGCATGAAATACTCATCGGTATATAATTCCATAATCCAGGTGGCAAAACTAAACGCTTCGTGCAAAAGCAGAAAGCTACGTGAGAATAAATCTTTATACTTTACAGGCGCGTGCCTGATTACTTTACCTTAACAGCCTTCATCATATCACGTGCAGTCTGCTGCCATTGTTCCTTCATACGTTTAGGGCAATTGAACGAGAACACAAGCGTTTTGCCCGGCTGTAATAAGTATTGTATATAGGTATAGCGCACAACAGCATCCTGAAATCCTTCCTGCTGCCGGTTGCCATTAACACGCGACTCAAACTCGAAGTATATAAATTTCTTTTTGTTGATCTCGTGTATACCTTCCTGGATCATTTCAACACGATCGAATGTATTCATGAGGGAAGCCTTAAAGAACTGTGCTGCTAATTCAGCGTTCGTATCGGGCCATTGTGTTGCCGAAATATTTACACTGAAATCAACTACGCGCTCTTCGTTGGTATAGGCCGCGAGCGGAGCACGAACGGAAGGATAGCGTTGTGTAAAGTCCATCGCATCCATGGGGCGCCACCCCTGCGGAATAGATACGGTGATGTTTTCGTTCACCTTTACTTTCACAAGCTTTGGTTTATCCGCTGCCAGGCAGGTCAAAACCAACACAACCAACACGTTAGGAACTACACTTTTAATTTTTAGCATATCGCGCAAGGAGACAAAGTATTGTTAAATTCGCGGCTAAATTAATTAAAACTAACATGTTAAGAACGCACACCTGCGGTGAATTGAGATTAGCAGATGTTAACAAACCAGTAACCCTGACGGGATGGGTACAACGCCTCCGCGATAAGGGTAGTGTTCTCTGGATTGACCTTCGCGATCGTTATGGAATAACCCAATTGATTTTTGAAGAAGGGAAAACAGATGCTGCTTTGTTGACTGAAGCCCGCAGCACCGGACGCGAGTATGTGCTCCAGGTGGAAGGAACCGTTGTTGAACGTCTTTCCAAAAACGACAAGATCGCTACAGGCGAGATTGAAATAAAAGTTTCCAAACTTACTATCCTCAATGCGGCTAAACTTCCCCCGTTTACCATTGAGGATGATACGGATGGTGGCGATGATATTCGTATGAAGTATCGTTACCTCGACCTGCGCAGAAACCCGGTACGTGAAAAACTTCAGCTCCGTCATAAAATGGCGCAGCAGACACGCGCGTATCTCGACAGCCAGGAATTTATTGAAGTAGAAACTCCGGTACTGATCAAATCAACTCCGGAAGGTGCACGCGACTTCGTAGTGCCTTCACGTATTCATCACGGTGAGTTTTATGCTTTACCTCAATCGCCTCAAACTTTTAAACAATTGCTGATGGTGTCGGGCTTTGACCGCTATTATCAAATTGTGAAATGTTTCCGCGATGAAGATCTGCGTGCCGATCGTCAGCCCGAGTTTACACAAATCGACTGCGAAATGGCTTTCATTACGCAGGAAGATATTCTGAATACTTTTGAAGGACTAGTGCGTCATCTTTTCAAGAATGTAAAAGGTATAGAATTACCTTCTGTACCGCGCATGTTGTACGATGATGCCATGAAACTATATGGCTCTGATAAACCAGACACGCGCTTCGACATGAAGTTTGTTGAGATCACAGAACTTACCAAAGGCAAAAACTTCCCGGTGTTTGAAAGTGCCGAGCTGGTTGTTGGTATCAACGCAAAAGGATGTTCAGAATATACCCGTAAGCAGATTGATGAACTTACCGAGTTTGTGAAGCGTCCGCAGGTTGGGGCAAAAGGTTTGGTATATATACAGTATCGTACCGATGGAACTATAAAATCATCTGTAGATAAATTTTATACTCCGGAAGATCTAAAAGCTTGGGCTGCTAAATTTGATGCACAACCTGGTGACCTTATACTTGTGCTGGCCGGTGACGCCTACGCAACACGTAAACAACTTAATGAGCTTCGTTTACTGATGGGCGAGAAACTCGGATTGCGCGATAAAAATAAATTCTCTGCATTGTGGGTGATCGATTTCCCGCTGTTGGAGTGGAACGAGGAAACGAAGCGTTACCATGCTATGCACCATCCGTTCACTTCGCCGAAGCGTGAAGATATACACTTGTTGGACACTGATCCTGGTAAAGTACGCGCCAATGCTTACGACATGGTCATTAACGGAACAGAAGTTGGTGGTGGTTCTATTCGTATTCACGATCGCGCTACACAACAACTGATGTTTACACACCTCGGCTTTAGCGAAGAGGAAGCGAAGAAACAGTTCGGCTTCTTGATGGAAGCATTCGAATACGGTGCGCCTCCACACGGTGGTATAGCATTCGGGTTCGATCGCCTCTGCTCGATCTTCGGTGGTGTAGATTCGATTCGCGACTTTATCGCGTTCCCGAAAAACAATGCCGGTAAAGATGTTATGATCGATTCGCCTTCTACTATCTCGCAAGAGCAATTGAATGAATTGGCGTTAAGCATCAAAAAATAAAAAGAAGTAAAGGCCCGATATATACCGGGCCTTTTTTCTTTCGTCATGTTGTCAGAATAGGTATACTTTCCTTTCGATCTTCCGTATACAGGTTGTATGAAAGACTTCTTCTCCGGACACTCAAAAATCTATGCTTCCTTTCGCCCGGTATACCCGGATGCGTTGTATCAATTCATCTTTCAACATTTTAAAAATAAAAACACAGCATGGGACTGTGCCACCGGCAACGGACAGGTTGCTAAAATTCTTTCGGGTCACTTCAGGGAAGTATATGCTACTGACATCAGTCAGCAACAACTGGATCACGCTTTTCAGTCGGCCAACATTCAGTATAGCGTAAGTCCTGCGGAAGAAACATCTTTTCAAGA
>CAMLLI010000527.1 GCA_946480685.1 uncultured Flammeovirgaceae bacterium
CGTGGTAATCCACGCCTTAAGCCGCCATTCCCGGCTGTAGCAGGTTTGTACGCCAGCCCTACCGTTGTAAACAACGTGGAGACTATATCGGCAGTTTGTTCGATCGTAAATGAAAGCGGTGATGAGTATGCCAAGATCGGTGTCGGAAAAAGCACCGGTACCAAACTGATCTCTGCGAGCGGACACATCAACAAACCCGGTGTATACGAAATTGAATTAGGACTTCCTGTTGAAGAATTTATATACTCGGATCAATACTGTGGAGGTATATGGAAAGGCAGAAAGCTGAAGGCTGTTGTAGCCGGAGGTTCTTCTGTACCGATTCTTCCTGCAGACCTTATACTCAAGACAGCCAAAGGCGAACCGCGACTGATGTCGTACGAGTCATTATCCGATGGCGGTTTTGCTACCGGAACAATGCTTGGTTCCGGTGGTTTTATAGTGATGGATGAGACAGCATGTATCGTTCGTAATTTGTGGACCTTTACACGCTTCTATCACCACGAATCGTGTGGACAATGCAGTCCTTGTCGTGAAGGTACAGGCTGGATGGAAAAAGTTCTCCACCGCATCGAGCATGGCCATGGTCACATGGAAGATATAGATTTACTCGTAGACGTAGCGAAGAAGATAGAAGGCAACACAATCTGTCCTTTAGGAGACGCAGCCGCCTGGCCCGTAGCCAGCGCGATCCGCCACTTCCGCGAAGAGTTCGAATATCACGTAAAGTATCCGGAAAAGGTGAAGAACCCGAAGCACTTCGAGGTTGAGCCATTTCGCTCCGAGAAAGTACTCGCAAGTGTATAATGATTATTGAAAGATACATGTCGAAGTATAAACACACGCTGAATCTCACACGCACACAACTAGTAGCTAGCAGCCAGCAGCTCGCAGCTATTTCAAGAACGATTAACGGACAATAACCGATCAATGGCTAAAGTAACAATAGATGGTATTGAAGTAGAAGTTGCAGATGGAACAACCATTCTGAATGCAGCCCGCCAGATAGGCGGTGAGGTTGTGCCTCCGGCAATGTGCTACTATTCTTCCTTGAAAGATACCGGCGGTAAATGCCGCGTGTGTTTAGTAAAAGTAACACAGGGATCTGCCAAAGATCCACGTCCTATGCCGAAGCTCGTAGCATCATGCCGCACTCCGGTAATGGATGGTATGGTGGTGCAGAATATAACTTCACAGGAAGTACTCGAAGCACGTAAAGGTGTTGTTGAGTTCTTGTTGATCAACCACCCGCTAGACTGTCCTATATGTGATCAGGCCGGTGAGTGCGATCTGCAAAATTTAGCATACGAACATGGTGCTGCGAAAACACGCTATGAAGAAGATCGCAGAACATTTGAAAAGATTGATATAGGAGACAAGATCAAGTTACACATGACGCGCTGCATACTTTGCTACCGCTGTACATTTGTAGCTGATCAACTTACCAACGAACGCGTTCACGGTGTCATCAATCGCGGAGATGCATCCGAGATCAGCACGTATATAGAGAAAGCAGTGGATAATGAATTCTCCGGAAACATGATCGATGTTTGTCCGGTAGGAGCATTGACTGATAAAACATTCCGCTTCAAGAGCAGAGTATGGTTTACAAAGCCACTCGATGCACATCGTAATTGCGATAAGTGCTGTGGTAAAGTTGTACTGTGGACCAAAGGTGATGATGTACTGCGTGTATCAGCTCGCAAAGATCAGTACGGTGAAGTGAAAGAGTATATCTGTAACGAATGCCGTTACGATCACAAGAACATGAACGATTGGACAATTGAAGGTCCGCGTCACATCGACAAACATTCGGTGATTTCTCAGAATCACTATGAGAAGATCGACATGCAAAAACTGAAACTTGATATCGAACGTCAGATTCAGTTTCAGAAGGGAAAACAATTACCGGAAACTAACCAGTCACCAGCATGAGCGAATTCCTGATCTATAAACTAATCCTGGTAGGCTCGGTGTTTGGTATAACACTTTTCGTAGCAGCTTACTCGACATACGCAGAACGTAAAGTTGCTGCCTTCCTGCAGGATCGTGTTGGTCCGGACAGAGCAGGACCATTCGGTATATTTCAACCGCTTGCCGATGGAATGAAGTTCATCTACAAGGAAGAGATCATCCCGGTAGTATCCAATAAATTCCTTTTCGTATTAGGACCTTGCCTCGCCATGTTAACCGCGATGATGGCAGGTGTATTGATTCCATGGGGAAATACATTGATCATTGGCGACCAGACATATTCATTGCAGATCGCTGATTTGAATGTAGGTATACTATATGTATTCGGAGTTGTATCGATCGGTGTATATGGTATCATGATTGGAGGATGGGCTTCGAATAACAAATTCTCATTGCTGGGAGCGATTCGTGCATCAGCACAGATGATCAGCTATGAGATCGCGATGGGTTTATCCATCATCGCGCTCATTATCATGACCGGTACATTAAGTCTTGGAGAGATCAGCGCCCAACAGGCTGGTGGTGTAGGTGGTGACTGGAATATGTGGAATGTAGTATATCAGCCACTGGGATTCCTGATCTTTATAGTATGTGCATTTGCAGAGTGTAACCGTACACCATTCGATTTACCGGAATGTGAAACGGAGCTCGTAGGTGGTTATCACACCGAATATAGCAGTATGAAGCTAGGCTTCTACCTCTTCGCTGAGTACATCAACATGTTTGTGTCTTCAGCAGTAATCTCAACGCTATATTTTGGCGGGTATAACTTTCCGTTCATGAACGACCTGGGATTGGATCACAATACGATCTCGATCATCGGAACGGTAGTATTGTTTGCAAAAATTTCATTCTTCATCTTCTTCTTCATGTGGATCCGCTGGACAATCCCGCGCTTCCGTTATGATCAGCTGATGAACCTGGGCTGGAAGATATTGATACCGCTCGCGGTCTTTAATATATTCCTTACGGGATTGGTAATGATACTGTTTAAATAATCACGATCCGGTAACACGGATAACTGATAACGATTAACGACTAACGATGTTAACAAATAGATCAAAGCTTGTAGTAAAGAAAGAGATGACCTTCGCAGAGAAGATATATCTCCCGGCAATTCTGAGCGGAGTTGCTATTACGATCAAGCACTTATTCAGAAGAAAAGCAACCGTAAAATATCCGGAGAAGCAACGCGAGATCGCCGATGTATGGCGCGGCCAGCACGTGCTGAAGCGTGACGACAAAGGAGCCGAACGTTGTACGGCCTGCGGACTGTGCGCAGTGTCATGTCCTGCGGAAGCAATTACTATGGTTGCTGCTGAGCGTAAAAAGGGCGAAGAGAATTTATACCGTGAAGAAAAGTATGCAGCAACATACGAGATCAACATGCTGCGTTGCATCTTCTGCGGATTGTGTGAAGAGGCTTGTCCGAAGGAAGCTATATTCCTGACCGACCGCATTGTCTCAACCGACTACGGAAGAAACGGATTTATATACGGTAAAGATAAGCTTGTAGAACCGGTGAACGAACGCGTTGATGTAAGCAAGCGACAAACACCAGCCGTGTTGGCCTTCAAACAGCAGAAAAGATTAAGTCATAATAAATAACTGAATTCAGCAGTGGCGCTTAACGCATTCTACTTCCTTTCATTCCTGGCCATTATGTCGGCCATCATGGTAGTATTATCCAAGAACCCGGTATATAGTGTACTATACCTGATCATTACTTTTTTCTGTATAGCAGGACACTATACGCTGATGAACGCGCAGTTCCTCGCGATCGTGCACATCATTGTATATGCCGGGGCGATCATGGTGTTGTTCCTCTATGTGATCATGCTGCTCAACCTCAACAAAGAATCCGAACCTCATAAGAGTAACATTCTGAAATTTGCGGCAACCATCTGTGCCGGCCTTATCATGCTGGTGTTGATTGGCTCATTGAAAGGCACGGAGAATATGCTGCAGCAACAACCGGCTGCTGCTGATATAGGACTTGTAAAAACGTTGGGTAAAGTAATGTTCACTGAATTTTTACTTCCCTTTGAAATAACATCGGTGTTACTGCTTGCCGCGATGGTAGGTGCTGTAATGCTGGGTAAACCGGAGAGCCGATAAACGTTATCCGTTAATCGTTATCGGTGAAATAGCAGTAACGATTAACTAATAACGAGTAACTGATAACGAATAAAGAACAATGGTAAAAACCGTACCGCTTGATTATTACCTGTGGCTGGCCGCTGCACTCTTCACGATAGGTGTGCTGGGTGTGCTATACCGCAGAAATGCTATTATCATTTTTATGTGCATTGAATTGATGCTGAATGCTGTGAATCTTTTACTCGTGGCATTCTCAACTTACCTCAACGATGCCTCCGGACAA
>CAMLLI010000528.1 GCA_946480685.1 uncultured Flammeovirgaceae bacterium
GTTTTCCGTTTCAGTATTACGATTTGCCCAGAAGCGTTTACCATCATCTATAGCCGGACCGATACCTTCTTCGTATGCGTTGGCGTTTTGAATAATCAGCGCTTCAATAAGCTCGGGCCTTCGCACAGCAATTCTATACCCTACCGGGGATCCATAGTCTTGCATATACAAACCGAACCGCGTAAGTTTCAACGCATCGATAAATTTCTCGATCGTTACCGAGAGATTATCAAATGTATAGGTATACTTATCACGATCCGGCATATCGCTATTGCCAAAACCAGGATAATCCGGAGCAATGAGATAATACCGATCCGCCAGGTCATTCATCAAATCCCGATACATATGTGACGAAGACGGAAACCCATGTAGCAAAAGTATCACCGGATTAGACCGCGAACCTGCCTCGCGATAAAAAATATTGACGCCATCGATGGCGAGCGTTTTGTAAGCTATAGATGCCATGTTGAAAGAGTTGCTAGCTGCTAGCTACCAGCTGCTGGTTTTGTGAAACTTAACTTAAGCGTGACTGCTACCTTTCGAAAAGTAAAATTACCTCGTCTTGATAGTATACCTCTAAGACTTTACCATACTCTTCCGGCAGGCAGCATCTTGAAGCCAGCGGCCACTCCTCGCGGCTCGCAGCTCCAAGCTCACAGCTAATTTAGTATGCTGCCGTAAAGCGTTTACGAATGAACTTCTTGTTCGTGAGTTCATCTACAAGCACAACAGCCAGGTCTTCAGGCGAAAGACGGCTTACGCCTTTGTCATCGAATACAGGTTGATCGGTGCCAAGTCTATATTTACCGGTGCGGCCATCTTTTATACCATGGTGCATTTCGATTGCCGGACTGAAGAATGTCCAATCGAGTTCTTCTTCTTTACGAATGATGTTGAGGTATTCGCGTGCGGCCAGTGCTCCGGGTTTCCACTCAGCCGGAAATTGAGGCGAATCTACCAATTGAACTCCAGGCGCAACCTCCAGGCTACCCGCACCGCCAATCACGATAAAACGTTTAACGCCCGATTTCTTTACGCCTTGTTGCACAGCTTGTGAACCTTTGATGAAATCTTCATAGAGATTCGGATTCTGCCAGCCTGCATTATAGGCACTGATAACAACATCATGACCGCTTACGAGTTTGGCAATCTCGTCCGGATTAAAGGCATCACCTTTCTTTACCGTGAGGTTAGCATGTTGTGTCTTTATATTGTCCGTGTTACGGGCAATAGCTGTTACCTGGTGGCCACGGTCTAATGCTTCGGTTACGATGTGTGAGCCTACAAATCCGGAAGCTCCGATCACTGCAATTTTCATAGTTTATAAAATTTAAATGGTTAGTTTATTGTAACATTTTTTGTTACAGTTTAAATCAAAAAAAATTTACGAGAAGCGATTGGTAAAATCAGCCAGCGTTGTCTTATCCAGTTTTCTGATCAATGCTTCTTCTGCTTCGTCAAAAAGATTTACCAGGTGTTTATTGATTTGTTTTCCGATCAGGCATTTCGGATTCGGACTATTCCGCGTTTGTCCGAGTATAGGAGCCTGGCGTACCGCCTTATATATATCGGAAAGACGTATCTGCCTGGATGGCTTGCCCAACATAAAACCACCGGCCTTCCCTTCCTTGCTTGCTACCAAACCATGCTTCTTCAGGTTACTGATCTCTTTACGAACCAGCACCGGGTTAATATTGATACTTCCCGCCAGAAACTCAGACGATACCAACTCGTCCGGGAAACTGGCCAGCAAGGTCAGAATATGGAGAGAAATGGAAAATCGTCCGTTGTTCATTCTGTAATATTATTTATTACAGTACAAACCTACGGAGTAAATGGTTCAAACGGGATGATTTTTTCAGAAAAAATTTTTCAGAGGTTGAAAATCGTGATCTCGCCATAAACGGCATGACGAGCCATGGCGTCTTTTAGGGTAAGTTTGTTGATCAGCGCATGCATCGCCTTGATAACGCCTCCGTGTGTAACAATTGCTATTCTCTTATAATGGGCGTGTGAAATGGTTGTGAGAAAATCATCTACCCGGTTCACCAGTTGCCGGTATGACTCTCCGTTAGGACAGCACTCTTCTTCATAATTACTCATCCACTTCAGGAGTGATGCTGAATCTATATCTTCCCAACGCTGCATTTCCCAATGACCAAAGTTGAGCTCTTTGAGGCGGATATCTTCTTGCATGGGGGCGCGCTTCGCTTCAGAAAGTTTATCTGCCAGTTTTCTGCAACGACTTAACGGACTGGTATAGATCATCTCTATATCATCGGGTATAGCCGAAAGTATAGTTTGCGTTTCTTCCGCGAACGAAGGCAGCAACGGTATATCGGTATAGCCATAGCAAACACCCTTCGGTACATCAGGCGCTGTATGGCGGATTACGTGAATCTCCATATCGCGAGCAGACTCATATATATTACAACTTCATTTATCTGCTGCGTGGCACCGAGGCAATCGCCCGTATAGCCGCCAATCCATTTCAGGAAGTACCAGCGCAGATATACCGTGACGCATATAACGGGCACAATGATCAACAAAAATGCAGGGTTTAAATATACAAGCCCAATGATCGGAGGTACTATCCACAGAGTCGCCACCAGCAAGTTGCCAATGCTTAGCTTTTGTGCTACCGGCTTCGCTTTGCTGTCGGCATCTTCGCGGGCATATATAGCAGTATAAATAATGAATACTGCTGCAACACGGCTGAGTGAATGCGCTGCTACCAACACTAACCCAAAGTAATAAACATCAAACGAGCTGATTTGAACGAGTGAAAAAAATTTCAATGCGAGAATAAAAATCAACCCGATAACACCGTAGGTTCCCACGCGACTATCTTTCATAATGGACAAGATTTTCTCTTTCGTCCAGCCACCTCCAAAACCATCGCATACGTCTGCCAGTCCGTCTTCGTGAAAAGCACCGGTTAACAACACCCCTGTGAGTACAGACATGATCACACTGATCTCAACAGAAAATATATACCGGCACCCTATATATACCAACCACGATACAGTCGCTACGATATATCCTATGAACGGGAAATAACGCGTGGCAGCATTAAGATTATTCGCATCATGATCTACCCAACGCGGCACAGGTATGCGCGTATAGAACATAACAGCAGTGAGGAATAAATGCAATTCGCGTATCACATGTATAAATATAGTAACGAATGTCTAATCAAACTTTAACACCCTTTTGCGTTCCCTCGCTTACGCTAGCTGACTCAAAGCTGGCCATCTGATTCAGGAACGCCACTGCGGACTGCAACAACGGATAGGCTACTGCTGCTCCCGTGCCTTCCCCAAGGCGCATGTTCAGATCTAGAAATGGTTTTACATCCAACGCCTGCAACATTAAGGTATGGCCACGCTCCTGCGACTGATGGCAGAATATGCAGTAATCTTTTATAGCAGGTTCAATAGCCTGTGCTACGAGGTATGCAGATGTCGCGATGAAGCCATCTACCAGTATAACCATTCCAAGCTCAGCAGCCTGCAACATCGCTCCGGCTATCTGTGCAATTTCAAAACCACCAAAAGCAGCAAGTTGTGCGAGTGGTGTATCGTATCGGTTATGCCGCTTAAGGGCTTCGGTAATTACATCGATTTTGTGTTGCAGTGCCGTGTCGTTTAGTCCTGTGCCTCGCCCTACACATTGTGCTACCGGTATATCACAGAATAAACTCATCAACGCGCTGGCCGCAGTTGTATTCGCTATACCCATCTCGCCAAAGCCAATCACATTGCAACCTTTTGTATGTATAGCTTCGACTATACGTGCAGCCGAATCTATGCATTGTTGCGCCTGTGCAATTGTCATCGCAGCACCTTTCGCAAAGTTGGCAGTGCCTTTGGCTACTTTGTTATGGATCAGTCCTTCCAGATCCTGCGGAAAATCATAGTTTACACCGGCATCCACTACGTGTAGTGTGATGTTATGTTGTCTGCAGAATACATTTATAGCGGCACCACCTTGTATAAAGTTCATCACCATCTGCCACGTTACTTCCTGCGGATAAGCACTCACGCCTTCTTTTGCTATACCGTGATCGCCAGCAAAAACAAGTATATGCGGATTGGACAATGACGGAGTAAGTGTTTGCTGAATAGAACCTATCTGTAACGCGAGCTCTTCCAATCGGCCGAGCGCGCCCAGTGGTTTTGTCTTCTGATCTATTTTATGTTGCAGTTCTTTCTGCAGCGCAGTACCGATCGGGTTGATTTTAAACTTCTTCATTGCTTTAAACTTTTGCCGGTTTTACTTGTAACGGTATACCTGATACCATAAAAATTACTTCGTCAGCCTTTGATGCTATATATTGATTGGCCCACCCTTG
>CAMLLI010000529.1 GCA_946480685.1 uncultured Flammeovirgaceae bacterium
CCTGCAGATGCGATGGTATGTGCCGCCTCACTTCGCCTGCACGACAAACTATTCGCACCACGGTATAACAATACACTAACTACATGGTTACTTAAAGTGAAAGCGAGACTTGATACGAAGGGACTTATCCCTCACAGCGTAGATCCGGTTACGGGACAGGCACAGGAGCAAGCACGGGGATCGTCACAAAGTCTGATGCTGATCTTTTTACATGAGATTGATCCAGTCTTCGGCAAGCAGCAATTTGATATTTATAAAAATAACTTTCCCGATAAGCGGTTGGGATTACAAGGGGTACGGGAATATCCGAACGGTGTAACAGGAACTGGCGATGTAGACTCAGGACCTGTGATCTTTCAAATGGGAGCAGCTGCCAGCATTGTGGGCATGCGAACTCTCGCTACATATCACGAAACGTCAATGGCTTATGGTATACAAGGTGGCATTGAAGCTTTTGGTTTTGTGACACACCATGGAGATGAAAGGAAATATATTTTCGGTATACTCCCTATGGCTGACGTGTTTATAACATGGGCACATACTGCAGTGCCGCTTGATACGTATAGTCATGATAAACCAGATTATAGTCTATTCCACATATATAGTGCATTCGTCATAACCATCATCTTCTTTTTGCTTATCATGCTGTGGCGCTATAAACTTCCGTGGAAGCGACAGTAACACCTATCTACAAACTTTCCATCCATTCAAAGTATACAGCTGCATACAATTAAAAAGCTATCTTGCGTCTTCCGTTAAAAGCGCATTGAAATGATTCTTACCAAACTCTTTCGCGATTTTTTTAACAGTGAACGTGCCTCAGGTATCGTGCTGATTTGTTGCACCATTTTTTCGCTGATTGTTACCAATGTTTTTCCGCCATACCTGGAGTTCTGGCATCTTGAGTTCGCGGATCACCACATCACACATTGGATTAACGATGGTCTGATGACAATCTTTTTCCTGCTGATCGGTCTTGAACTGGAACGCGAAGTATATATCGGTGAGCTGTCCGATTTGAAAAGTGCTATACTCCCCGTGCTCGCAGCGCTAGGCGGCATGTTATTTCCGGCAGCCCTATATTACCTGGCAAATGTTGATGGCGGCAATCTGCGTGGTGTTGGTATACCCATGGCAACGGATATTGCCTTTGCACTTGGCGCACTCTCACTGCTGGGCAACCGCGTGCCTTCATCCTTGAAAGTATTCCTGACAGCACTCGCGGTGATCGATGACCTGGGTGCTATTCTTGTCATCGCTATATTTTATACCAGCACTATCAGCTGGCTGCATCTGGGTATAGCAGCCGGCATCTTTGCACTTTTAATACTCTTCAACCGACTGAAAATTCATTCTGCATGGCCTTACCTGATCGGTGGTGTTGCTATGTGGTACTTTATGCTAAACTCCGGAGTACACGCCACTATTACAGGTGTACTGGTTGCCTTTGCTATTCCTTTCGGGAATGGTGAAGAGAATACACTATCGCACAAGCTTCAACACTTTTTACATAAACCGGTGGCATTTGTTATACTTCCTGTATTTGCGCTGGCCAACACGAGTATACCCATCAGCAGTGATTTTTACTATGCATTAGGCGGAGCCGTGAGTATAGGTATATTTGCCGGGCTCCTTATCGGAAAGCCGGTGGGGATTACGTTGTTCAGTTATATTACTGTAAAACTTAAACTAAGCAACCTTCCATCCGACATCTCATGGAAACATATACTCGGTGCTGGTATATTAGGTGGTATAGGATTTACGATGTCAATCTTTATCAGCCTGCTGGCGTTTGATACCGAAACACTTATCGACCAGGCAAAAATTGCCATCATGCTGGTTTCTACGGTGAGTGGTGTGCTGGGGTATTTTTATTTAAAATCGGTACTTGGGCGGTAAGTACTAATCGTTATATGTTAGTTGTTGGACATTAAAATATCGGCTGTAGTGTTTCGTCTATATATATGAAAGACTATGTCTCAGAACAATATTGAATACAAGTTTATTAAACCCGCTCCGGAGCTGGCAGATTTTGTAGAGAGCTACTGGATGCTGGTTAATCATGCGGATGAGGCGAAGGAAGTAATAATTTTACCCGATGGCAGGGCCGATATATTTTTTTCATACTCTTCAACAGAAGATTTTCATGTTACGCTTTCCGGATTAAGCAGTAAGGCGGAACGAGCCACCATTGCGCCGAAAACAAAAATCTTTGCTGTAAGCCTCAAGTTGCTGGCAACGGAATATATACTCAACACAAGCATTTCAGCTCTCCTGAATAAAGTCCAATATTTACCGGTTGACTTCTGGGGAATAACCCGCGATGATCTGAACGACTTCGATTTGTTTTGTAGTAAAGCAGCAGCATGTATAAAGGCACCGAACAGAGAAACAGTAGATGTACGTAAGCATGCGTTGTTTAATCTTATTTATACATCACAATGTGCGTTATCCATACAAGCGATGGCGAAGGAAGTGAACTGGAGTAGCCGGCAAATAAATCGTTACTTCAATCAACAGTTTGGTATATCGCTGAAAGCGTATTGTAATATTCTGCGCTTCAGAGCTTCTTTCGAACACATCAAAGAAGGCAAACTTTTTCCTGAGCAGAACTTTACCGACCAAGCACATTTCATCCGGGATGTAAAGAAATTTTCGGGCGTAATTCCGAAAGAACTGAAGAAAAACCCTGATGACCGATTTATACAATTTTCAACCTTACCCAAGAAATAGTTTAGTGCCATTATTTACTAAACTATTTATATATGTTGATCAAGAACAAGCGAATAGCCATTATTGGTGGTGGCCCTGGCGGATTAACACTCGCCAGACTATTGCAAATGAACGGTGCTGAGGTAAAAGTATATGAGCGTGACGAAAGCGAACATGTACGGGTGCAGGGTGCAACGTTAGACCTGCACGAAGAATCGGGGTTGAAAGCGCTGGCAACGGCCGGACTGATGGATGCATTCAAACTACATTATCGCCCCGGTGCCGATAAAGTTCGTATTCTGGACAAGCATGCCACTATAATTCTGGATGAACACGGCAGCACCACATCACGCACGTTTGATGATGCCGCCTATCGTCCGGAAATTGACCGTGGCCCGCTGCGTAAACTGCTGCTGGATTCACTGCATAGCCATACCGTTGTGTGGGACAGTCACGTAGTAGCGATGCATCCGGTTGAAGCTGCATGGAGAATTGATTTTAAAAACGGCACGTCCGTTATGGCTGATATAATAATTGCTGCCGATGGTGCTAACTCAAAAATCCGTCCACTCATCACACCAGTTAAACCGTTTTACTCCGGCATTACCATAGTAGAAGGTGCGGTATATAATTCAGAAGTTCACGTTCCACACATACATGCGCTCTTGAACAATGGAAAAATATTTGCCATGGGTGACAGTAGATCTTTAATTGTTAGCTCGAAAGGTGATGGCAGTCTCGTGTTTTATACCGGGTGCAAAACTGACGAACGCTGGAGCTACAATTGCCAGATAGATTTTGCAGATAGGAAGCAAGTCGCTGCCTGGTTTGAAAAGGAATTTGCAGGATGGAACAACGTGTGGATTGAATTATTTACGAATGCGAGCACCAATTTTATACCGCGTCCGCAGTATTGCATGCCGCTCGACCAGACGTGGGAAGCATTGCCCAATCTTACTATGCTCGGCGATGCAGCACATGTTATGCCCCCGTATGCAGGCGAAGGAGTAAATATGGCGATGCAGGATGCATTGCAACTTAGCGAATGCCTTCTGAATACGAACTACGCAACGATACATGCCGCTATTGGTGCCTACGAAAAGCAAATGCGCGCGAGAGCCTCCGAGGTAGCCCGACTCACACTGGAATCAACGGATATACTTCACTCGCCAAACGCTATAGCGTTTATGACGCAGCTGCTGGAGCAGCCGAATATATAGTTTAATGGTATAGATTTGAAGAATTAGCAGGCAACGCATTACACAACGACTTGCCATTTACCTTGCTCGTCTTTGGAGTACGACATGCCATTACTCATTTCGTATACCTGCTTCCCTGCGTTGTCTGTATAATTTTTCAACTCGTATACTCTGATGCCTCCGTTTTCCTGCGTGAGGAAGATGATCAGTGCATTGAGCGTTGGTGGAACGTCATGCAACCACATATCATCATTTTCCCGAACAAATGCCTGACTCATGGTGTAATTACTTTGTGAAAGATAAATCTAAAAAACAGTGCCTGGTAATTCACTAAACCTTAAACGTGTGACAGAATATGCGTTTACCAAATGTTGAAATATATAGTGAAAATGCTTCACGGACAGACTTTGTGTCAGCAAGCTGAAGCAGATCGGAAGAGCA
>CAMLLI010000530.1 GCA_946480685.1 uncultured Flammeovirgaceae bacterium
ACGTGTGTGGTGTTGTGGTATATATATTATATATACTAACGTGCGGCTTCGAATTGTTTTATTTCTTCGCGAAGGCTTAGCAGATAGTCTATATCATCGTAGCCGTTGGTAAGACATATCTTTTTATAAGCGTTGATATCGAAAGATTCTGACGTACCGTCTTCCAATGTTACCTTTTGATTTTCGAGATCTACGGTGATGATTGTTGCCGGATTTTTTTCGATCGCGGCAAATATCTTTTTCAGAAATGCATCTGTTACCTGTACCGGTAGTGTGGCGTTGTTCAATGCATTGTTCTTGAATATATCTGCAAAGAAACTGGAGATCACCACACGGAAGCCATAATCTGCTATAGCCCATGCTGCGTGCTCACGACTACTTCCGCAACCAAAATTTTTACCGGCTACCAGTATTTGTCCGGAGTATGTTTTATCATTCAGAACAAAATCTGCTTTCGGAGTATTGTCGCTGTTGTAGCGCCAGTCTCTGAATAAATTTTCTCCGAAGCCATCGCGTGTGGTTGCTTTGAGAAAACGTGCAGGAATAATCTGGTCTGTATCTATATTTTCAATCGCCAGCGGTACTGCGCGACTTTTTAACGTTGTGAATTTCTCTTTTGCCATTGTTCGTTATCAGTTATTCGTGAACCGTTAATCGTGAATTATACCAGCTCGCGTACGTCTGTTACTTTACCGGTTATAGCTGCTGCCGCTGCGCTCAACGGACTCGCCAGGAATGTTCTGGACTTTGGTCCTTGTCTTCCTTCGAAGTTTCGGTTCGATGTACTGATGCAATATTTACCGGCAGGAATTTTGTCTTCGTTCATACCGAGACAAGCGGAACAACCTGGTTCACGCAATTCAAAACCTGCTTCTTCAAATATCTTGTGAAGACCTTCTTTGCGTGCCTGCTCTTCTACTTGTTTGGAGCCTGGTACAACCCATACTTCAACGCCTTCAGCTTTTTTCTTGCCTTTTACTATAGAAGCAACAAGTCTCAAGTCTTCGATGCGTGCATTGGTGCAGCTTCCTATAAATACATAGTCAACCGATTTACCAAGAAGTTGTGAACCCTGTTCGAGGCCCATATACTCCAATGACTTTGTAAATGAAGTCTGTTCGCTGATGTCGCTGAGTTCTGCAACCGTAGGGATACGGTCGGTAACTTTTATACCCATACCCGGATTTGTTCCATAGGTAATCATTGGTGCTATATCTGCAGCATCGTAGGCTAATACCTGATCGTACTTAGCACCCTCGTCTGTTTTCAGATCTCCCCATTTTTTAACGAGCTTATCGAACTCAGCTCCTTGTGGCGCAAACTTTCTTCCTTTGATATAGTTGAAGGTTGTCTCATCCGGAGCAATCAATCCACCGCGTGCGCCCATCTCTATACTCATGTTGCAGATGGTCATGCGTGCTTCCATAGAGAGGTTTCTGATTGCGTCACCGGCATACTCTACAAAGAAGCCGGTAGCACCACTTGCAGAAATTTTAGAGATGATATATAGGATGATATCTTTCGATACTACGCCTTTACCAAGTTTACCGTTGATCTCGATGCGCATGGTCTTCGGGCGATACTGCAGTATACATTGTGTAGCCAGTACCTGCTCAACTTCGCTGGTACCTATACCAAATGCTATACTTCCAAAAGCACCGTGCGTAGAAGTATGGCTATCACCACATACGATGGTCATGCCCGGCAAGGTTAATCCCAACTCAGGGCCGATGATGTGAACGATACCTTGGAACGGATGTCCAAGATCGTAAAGTGTTACGCCAAACTCGGCAGTGTTTTTTCGAAGTGTTTCTACCTGGTGGCGGGAGAGCGCTTCCTTGATCGGAAGGTGCTGATCTTTTGTTGGTACGTTGTGATCCGGTGTAGCCGTTGTGCGATCCGGATTGAATAATTTGATGCCGCGTTTGCGTAATCCATCAAAAGCTTGTGGGCTGGTTACTTCGTGAATGAAGTGACGGTCGATGTACACTACATCCGGGTATCCTTCACTTTTCTTCACCACGTGTGCATCCCAGATTTTGTCGAACAGTGTTTTCGGTTGACTCATGTCTCAGTTTAAGTCTTAAATTATTTTCCTGTTTATAACTCGGAATAGAACAAGTGTTAGTTTGTCCTGATCCCTAAAAAACGAAACGTCCCGTCTGGGCAATGCTCAGACGGGACGATACGAATACTTTATACTTTATCTCAAAACATCATTTCAAGATGAATTGATCATTTAAAAAATCTTCTCTACACAGAGGGGCTCCTGAAACACGAAGATGGAAAAAGTTAAGGGGTACATCAACGAATTGTTAAAAAATATTTAACAAAACTAACGACTGATTGGTTGTTGAGGACTACTCACTAAGAGTAATTCTTTGGATTGCACCATGGACTTTTGCTGTAACAAAAGTATACGAAGCAGGAGTTGTATGTCCTTTAAATACTTACGCACTTTTTTCATCTTGCGCGTTGCATCTATATGCCGCTCCAACGGACCTATAACTTCTTCATTCATTTTTGCCGAGAAGTACTTTGACGCATCATCTACCCGTTGATGTACATGCGTATAATCGTCCCGATCAGAAGCTTCTTTCATCCAGGTATATAGATGCCGCTGAAAGTTTCGGCTTATTTTTTTATTCTCCTCGATCCAGGTATATATAGCCTGCATCAATGCTATCGCTTCCTCTTTGTGAGGAATGTTTCGTTTATCAAATACATGCATAATAGCATCAATCTGTTTGGATACTGCAGTCCACTCAAAAGCTTTTATGAGAATGCTATACAGGTATTGATGCTTTTCATCCTGGTATATACGCTGCAATTCCTCCACCGGTGTGCCTTGCTGCATAAAGCTCAGGATACGCTCATCGGTTTGAATACTCCGGCTCGTTATAGGCGATTTCAATGCTATACCTTGTAATGACGTACAGCGGCTCAGCGCTACATATACCTGCCCGGCCGAGAATGAATTTTCGGCATCAATAATTACTTTTTGAAATGTGAGCCCCTGACTTTTGTGAATGGTGATCGCCCAGGCAAGTCGTATCGGAAACTGACTGAACTGACCTAGCTCCTCCTCTTCTACCAGTTGTTCTTTCGGATTATATACATACCGGATATTCCGCCATACTTCACGTTCCAGCACAAGGTGTTCCGATTCTCCCGGAAACTCTACATATACTTTCTCACCGTCAATACAGGATATACGTCCGAGTTTACCATTGTAGTACCTCCGCTCCTTTTGCTTCATATCATTCTTGATGAACATGATCTGAACGCCTTCTTTCAACACCAGTTGTTTTTCCGTTGGGTATGATTTGGCGGGAAAATCACCGTCTACAGTCCCATCAAACAAAAATGATTCTCCCGGTAACTTGGCAAGTTCTTCCGTATTGATACGATCCGCCAGGTAATTATGAGACGTTAAAGTTATTACAGCTTCGTCTTCCGTTGGAATAAGTGATTTGTTATGGCAACTATTCAGTAATTCCAAATCTTGTCGCGAGGTTACATTGTTCCGAACACGATTCAGTAAATCAATAAACAAAGGATCTTGCTGTCTATATATCTTCTGCAATTCAATAATGAGCGGAGGTATCTGCTCGATAACTTTTGCATGAAAGAAGAAAGGTGTTCGATAAAAATTACGAAGTATACTCCACTCGTGCTCCTGCACAACAGGCGGCAATTGAAACAAATCGCCAATATAAATCATTTGTACTCCTCCAAATGGTATGCCGCGTTTCTTACGAACATGACGCAGTACTACATCTATAGCATCGAGCACATCGCATCGTACCATCGAAATCTCATCGATGATCAGCAGCTCGATCTCTTCGAACAACTCTCTCTTTTCATTATGAATTCGAAGATTCTGCAACAAGGTATAGGCGTCCGACAATTCAGCAGAATCATCATTCACCCGTTGTGGCACGGGTATAAACGGACCAAACGGCAATTGAAAAAAGGAATGAATCGTTACGCCTCCACAGTTGATGGCAGCTATACCGGTTGGTGCTACGATAACGCTCTTCTTGGGAGAGTGTTCTTTTATATACTTTAAAAAAGTTGTTTTACCTGTGCCTGCTTTACCGGTAAGAAAGATATGCCGGTTTGTTTGGTTGACAAGATTGGCCGCTAACTCAAAAATAGGATTGCTATCTAACGGGGTATTCTCCATCACTGGGTGAAGGTAATTAAAAAATTGTTTCCCGCAGATTACACAGATTTTCGCAGAAATGAAATGCATAAAATGTCTTTGCATTTTTTATCTGCGTGCATCTGCGATTTCTGCGGGAGACAAAAAATGCCACCGGAGTAGTGGCATTCAAGTATATATC
>CAMLLI010000531.1 GCA_946480685.1 uncultured Flammeovirgaceae bacterium
TTCCTGCACGGGCACAACGCTTTATCCTCACGACATCATTGGTTGTAAAGTATATAAGAACATCATCAAACGTACAGGCTGCGAAGCTATTCAGGTTGGTACGGCATCATCTGGTTGCGAGATATATAATAATGATATAGAACTTTTCGGACAGGATCCATTCGCTAACTACCAAAACAACGGTGTTCAGATCGGACTTGGTACCGGTGGTAAAATGTATAACAACATCATAAAAAATGGTCCTGGCAATGGTATAATTGTACAAGGTAAAGGTGATAACATTATCTACAACAACGTTATCATCGGTGCAGGCAGCAACGGTATATATTGTGATGACGCTACAACCAGCGGTACACTCGGCTCAGGTTTCTCTTTCATCAACAACACAATCATCGCTCCGGGTGGTGATGGTTTGAAGATCGCAGCAGAACGCGTAGCCATGAACCACTTCATCAACAACATCATTATCAAGCCAGGTACAGGTGTATATGTAAACAAAGCTCCTGCTACAGTGAAAATGGAAGAAGTGAACAACTACTATAGCGCAAACATTGCTGATGCGAAATTTGTAAACGCTGCTTCAAACGACTATCACTTGCTTACAACATCACCAGCGCTGAACAAAGGTACTGCAACATCAACATACGGTGTAACGTTCGACTTCGACAGCAAAGCAAGACCTGCCGGTGGTGTATATGATATCGGTGCATTTGAACTACAGGCTGCCGGTAACGCACTGCCTACTGTAAACGCAGGCACTGACAAGACGATAACACTTCCTACAGCAACTGTATCACTCACCGGAACTGCAAGCGACTCTGACGGATCTATAGCATCCTATAGCTGGACAAAACAAAGCGGTGGCGCGGCTACACTAACAAATGCTACTACTGCTACGCTTACTGCTTCTGCACTGGTTGCTGGTACATATACCTTCAGACTTACTGTTACGGACAATGCTGGCGCCTCGGCGTATGACGATGTAGTTGTAACGGTAAACAGTGCAGCGAAACCTCCTGTAACAACAGCAACTCCGATCTTCCGAATTAACACAGGTGGTGTAGCAATCAGCGCAAGTCCTATCAACTGGACAGCCGATACACAAGCTGGTAAGTCTCAATACCTGGATGCTGCGAGCGCGAACTATACAGCCGGTGGTTCAAGCTGGACAGGTACTAACACAACAGGCGCACCTAACAATCTGTTTGGTCCTAACCGCTACTCTCCTACTTACGGTGGTACTACTATGGAATGGAACTTCCCGGTGCAAAGCGGAACTTACCAGGTAAATTTATACTTCGCTGAGACACCTTATTCAGGTGGTGTAAAGACAGCCGGTGCACGTGTGTTCCATATCAACGCAGAGGGTACACGCAAAGTAAGCAACATCGATATATATGCTGAAGCAGGTATGAACGCACTGAAGAAGCAATTTGAAATAACCGTAACAGATGGTACACTTGATCTGGACTTCGTTCGCTCAGTAGGCAATCCGCAGGTAAACGGTATCGAGATCGTAGCATTAACAACACAAACTACAACTACCGCACGTACTGCTTCCGGAGAAGACGAGTTTGAGACAACAGAAGAGACGACCGAAGAAACTACTGCAGTTGCTTCTGTACAGGCTAGTCCGAATCCCTTCACCGACAGACTGAACCTGACGTTGACTGCTCAAAGCGAGAATGTTTCAATTGCCCTGCAGGATATGAATGGTTATACAGTTCTGGAAGATGTACAACATGATGTATCTGAGATCAACCTTGACTTCGGTACTACCAGACTTCCTGCCGGTATATATATACTGACTGTAAATGCTGACGGTAAAGTTGCCAAGCAACGTGTGATCAAGCGATAATTTTGATAGTTACTTTTTCCTAACCAACAGGGGCCGTCTCACAAGGACGGTCTCTTGTTTTATAAAAAAAGAAGAGCGCGATGTCTCTTCTTTTTTTTATAGAGTATAAAGTAATTCTTATCGTTTCACCATCGAGAGCAGCAGCTCCGGTTCATTGGTGGTGATGAAGTCTACATCTTGTTTAAGCAACTCCTCCAGCACCGGTTTATCATTTACAGTCCACACGTTGATCGTTAACTTTCTGCTCTTAGCATCCGCTAACCACTCCGGATTTTTTTGCAATACACTGAAGTGATAGTCGAGTCCATATAAATTATCAGCAGCTAGTTCAGCCGGTGTCTTGTCTCCTTTCAGGTACGCAGCGCGTGCATACGGAGCGAGCTTCATTACTTCCTTGCATACATCGTAATCGAAACTGATATAGTCTACCCATGGCTGTGCCTGAAGCTTCTCTACCAGTGCTATAATTTTATGCGTTAATGCAAGGGAGCCTTCTTTGCCCAACTCGGATGGTTTTATCTCGAGGATGAGTTTCGTTTTATTCTGATTCATACCTGCTTTGAGATAATTTTCAAGTGTCGGCAGTGGCTCACCGTTTGAAAGCTTCAACGCCAGCAGCTCACGTGAATTGGTTTTGGCGATTGATATACCTTGTATGGATGCATCGTGGTTAATTAACGGAAGTGAGTCGGCAGACATGTGCACATCAAATTCACTTCCTTCACACCCCAGTGCTATAGCGTGATTTAAAGCAGCAATAGAATTTTCAGTTGCCCCCGTATTCTTCCAGGCACCACGATGTGCGATCACCTTGTTTCGAATAAAATCATCCTTAATAATTCTGAATGTACCAGTCTCTTCTCCGGAAGCCGTCTTCACAGTAATGCGAAGGTCTGCATACGTTGTCCCCGCCTTCAGTTTTTCCGGACGAACAGACAACTGGTAGTCTTTACTGATTTTGAATGCAGCCTGGTTCTCGCCAGACCAGGTAACCGATTTTATCACGCCACTTCGAAGTTTTACATAACCAATCGTCTGCGTATTCTTGCTCCATGTATAGCCCGTCAGGTAAACAGTAGCCTGACCGTTGGGCTGTGCCATGCAATAGCTGCTAACCAGCGTCATCAGCCCCAGCACGAGCATAAGTATCCTTCTCATAAATAAATTGTTAATTAAGAACATAAGGTAAATCTATCTGTCTTAAAATCCATACCGTACACCAATCTGTACCTGGAACGGATTGCCCGATGGGGTAACAACACCGGTATTTGGATTCACGTCATAGTTGAAGTTCTTGGTTGCCGTATCGAAGCTTCGTAACGTATATAGATTCTGCTTGCCCAACGTCTCTGTTGTTCCCCACTTTTTATTCAGCATGTTGGCCACATTAAATATATCTGCGGATATTTCAAGTGTTTGTGTACGAAATGTTTTGAATCGCTTGACAACGCGCAGATCCCACACACCAAAAAATCCGTTTTCACCGCCATTGCGTTCCGCTATATTTCCAAAGCTTCTGCGGATATAGTCTTTGAGCCCTTCGTCTGCGTTGGGATTGTCCAATATAGCCGTGATACCGGTTTTATACTTCTCTGCGACAGCCGGGTCGTTCGGATCAAATACATATGCAAGATCATTGGAATTTACAAAGTCACCATTCGGATTACCGGATACCGCCAGCGAATAACGGGTGCCTCCTATACCGGAATAACGTACACCAATACTAACGCCCCAAAGCGTTGGAAGTGTACCATAGAAAACAACTTTATTTCTGAACTGATTGTCCGAGTACGTCATACGACTCAGGTCACGCGGATCGTCTTTCACCATTAACGACAATGTAGCCGAGTTTGCAACGTTACCGTTATACGAAGTATTATCGCGCACATCATTCCAGGTATAGCTTACTGTAATTTCACCATCCTTGAAATAACGGAACGTAGCATCGGCCACGGCAGCAAAGTGATTTACCTTGCCTTCGCTCGTAAGTTCCAGTACACGCCCTACACGGGTAGTCTTGCGGCCCTGCATCCAGTCTGTTGAACCATTCGCAGGATTAATTGCACTTTCCGGTACATATACACCTCGACCGCCTTCATTGCTCAAACGGAAGTATGGATTGTCAGCCATGTTACGATCTACATACATATAGTTATTACGTCCTAAACTTGCAAAGACGCTTACGCCCATCTTGAAACGATCGTTGAAGATTCTGTTATACGATGCATTGGCTTTATAGATAACCGGCACCTTTACGTCTTCTGCATTCATGTTGATCGTAGCGAGGCGTGGCACACCATCCAGGTTAAACAACTCGCTGCCCGGTGCTGTTGAGGGATTCTCGCGATAGCCTATAAAATTGGGTACGGGTACATTTGCGCCTTGTATATCAACCGATAGTACTTTTGTTCCATCAAACAACATGTTGTTGATCATCGCATAGTTGTTGATGTCCGACCCAAATATACCGGCACCGATTCGAATGAAG
>CAMLLI010000532.1 GCA_946480685.1 uncultured Flammeovirgaceae bacterium
TTATATACCGGGCGTGCAGATTGTATTTGCACCGAGGCAGCAAAGTTGCCAACGGAGGGCATACGCGTTATGGTGATCAGCATGTTGCAGTTGATCTTCTCGTAGTTCTTATACGAATCGTTCGTCCACTTGCGTGAGTTCATGAACTGCTCGATCGCGGTCTTCATATCACGAAAAACAGTACGCTCCGTAGTTTGTACCTGCGTGGCGTTAATAGAAACCGTGCAATTCAACTCTTGCGCGTATGACGCGAGCGATGCAAAAAGAAAACCGATCAGAAGTATTTGCTTAATCATGCAGTTTTTCAATAATAGCCTTAACAATATCTTTCGCTACTTCCTTTTTATTTTTCAACTCGAACGACTTCACACGTTGCTCGCGATCCAGGATCGTGATCTTATTCGTGTCATGTCCGAAGCCGGCACCTTTATCGTTAAGTGAATTTAATACGATCAGATCAAAATTCTTTTTTTCCAGTTTGGTTTGAGCGTTGGCCTGCTCATTTTCCGTTTCAAGTGCAAAACCGACCATTACCTGGCCATTGTGTTTGAGCTTACCGAGCGATGCTGCTATATCCTGCGTCTTGGTAAGTTCAATGGTGAGGTTGGCATCCTTCTTCTTTATTTTCTGTGCTGCTACTTCCACCGGACGATAGTCTGCCACGGCTGCCGCCAGCACTGCTATATCTGTTGAAGGAAACAGCGATGCACAGGAAGTATACATTTGTTCAGCCGATGTCACCGGAATAACGTTGACATGCGGATGATTGATATGTTGTTGTGTAGGACCGGTGACTAAATTTACGATAGCACCTTGTCTCGCAAATTCTTCGGCTATCGAAAATCCCATTTTACCGGTTGAGTGATTGCCAATGAAGCGAACCGGATCAATGGCTTCATATGTGGGCCCCGCTGTTACCAGTACTTTCTTGCCACTGAGTTTCTGTTCAGATGCAAAATGTTTTTCAAGTGCAGCGACAATCTCTTCCGGTTCAGCCATTCTACCGTTGCCTACAAGTCCGCTGGCAAGTTCACCAAAGGCAGCATCAATCAGAATGTTGCTATAGCTTTTGAGTTTTTGAATATTGTTTTGTGTAGCGGGATGCTGAAGCATATCCAGATCCATGGCCGGCGCAAAAAATACAGGACAACGTGCGGAGAGATATACTGCCAATAAAAGATTATCGCATAAACCATTCGCCATTTTACCTAAGGTGTTGGCGCTGGCCGGAGCAATTACCATGGCATCGGCCCAAAGGCCCAGTTCAACGTGATTGTTCCATTGCCCGGTGTTATCCTTAACGAACTCGGTTAATACCGGATTTTTAGAGAGGGTTGATAATGTGAGAGGCGTGATAAAATCTGCAGCAGCGGGAGTCATTACCACCTTTACTACTGCTCCTGCTTTTACAAGCAGCCTGGTAAGCACGGCCGATTTATAGGCTGCTATGCTTCCCGTTACACCCAGTAAAATTTTTTTATCTCGCAGCATGGGATGGCCGTTATCCGTGATCAGTTAATCGTTAATCGTAAATGAAATGTCATTACGATTAACGATTAACCTATAACGAACTTACGCTATATCTTCATTGCGCATGCGGAAGCTCAACTCACCATCCAGAAATTCTTCGATGGCTGTGTTGGTTGGTTTCGGCATACGCTCGTAGAATTTAGAGATCTCGATCTGCTCGCGGTTTTCAAAAACTTCTTCGAGGTTATCTACGGTTGTAGCAAACTCAGCAAGTTTATTGTTAAGCTCTTCTTTCAGGTTAACGGCAATCTGGCGCGCACGCTTGGAGATCACTACTACCGACTCGTACAGGTTTCCGGTTGGTGATGCGATCTTTTCGATGTCACGTGTTACTATGGATGATTGAGCTGCCATATGTTTATGAATTTGTGTTTTTCGTTTTGTTTAATTTTTCAAGACTCTCTGCATACATCTTCTCAGCGTCTTTCAGGAATTTACTTTCAGGATACTGATCGATAAATTCCTTGTAGTGTTCTACCACGGCCTTGTAGCGATCGGTCTGCTTTGAATATATACTTTGTTGCGCCAGTTTATATTCCGCTGCCACTACCAGGTAAGAAGCTTCTTCTACATACTTCGAATCCGGAAAGTTATTCTTGAAATTATTCAACGCTACCACGGCTGCCTTATAGCTGCGCATGCGATAGTATTGATATGCATTGTCGAATCCTTTCTTTTCCAGTTTAGCCTGCGTAGTGAAGATTACCTCCACAGCCTGCTCTCTGAATTTACTGTTCGGATAGCGGTTCAAAAACTCCTGCATCGCTGCCATGGCGTTGATGCTGTTGGTTTGATCAAGGTTGGCCTTGGGTGATGATGCGTACTGCGAGTAAGCAAACATATACCGGGCTTCTTCCGCGAGTGTACTGCGACCGTAGGTTTCGTAAAATGTTTTGAACTGCTCGGATGCCAGCAAATATAGTTTATCGTAAAACTGGCAATACGCCAGGTAGAACTGCACTTTTTCACCTTCGGGTAAACCACGAACGATGGGCAGAATCTGCTCAAACAACACGGAAGCCTTGTAATAGTCTTTCTTGTTGTAGTAGTTCAAAGCGCCTTCATACTTCACACGCCAATCCTGGCTTTTTTCGATTCGCCTGAATTTGCTGCACGAAGCTGTTGCCAGCAAGATTAAAATTAAAAAGAGTGACGCTGAATGATTCCGCATAAGCCCGCAAATATAATATAAGAGTTTAGAACTGAAAAACGCTGATTTTACCGAAATAGGATGAAAGCAGGCATTAAAAAGTTTCTTTTCAGCTAAAAGTTACGGGCAAGGCGAGCAGAATAAAGGATTTTATTTTTTTACAATGAGCTTGCGCGTCATTACACCTTCGTTATCGAGGTAGAGGGTATAGAAATAAATGCCGGCACTTAAATCGTCAACGCGGATGCGAACACGGTTTTCAGAGTACGGAAGCGGATAATCGCCCACAGCGTTGCCCAGCAGGTTATGCATGATGATCTTCGCCTTTACCTGCTCGTTCAAGATTTTATACTCTACAAAAGCATAGTCTGTTACCGGGTTCGGGTAAACATCGTGCAGATTTATGAAGCTGGATGAATACAGATTTTGCTTCTCCGGTTTTTCAGTCACCGTAAAGTTAACGGCAAAATCCAGGGCGAGCGTTGGACTTGAACGACTGAACACTACATAGCGAACCGTACTTTCTCCGGATACCAACCCTGCTTCCAGCGCAATCTGAAAACCGGATATAGTTTGTCCCGGGTCAACTTTCAAAATATAGTCGTCTGTTTTTTGATCGAGGCAATTGTTATCGTGACAGAAATAACTTTTCTGTGTGCTTCCTATTTGTGAATCAACTTTACGAATGATGAGCGTGAGTGTTTTTTCGGTGGTGTTCCTGAAGCGAACAGGAGCCTTGATGGTTTCACCGATGAGCCCGGAGTGAGTCTCTTGCAAGCCGACAATTTCAAAACCCTGCCCGTAGGAAAACCTACTGAGGGTTATGATTATTGCCAACAACAAGAGTCTTCTCATAGAAACTTCATATTGTACAAAATTTAAACTTTTATATGGATTGTCATAATAGATCGAGTTTTTTTTCGTTAACCGCTCCGTTAAATCTTACTACAAACGTTTACGCTCGGATGAAGGGCTTGTAGAGCTGACCACCGGTGTTTTAACAACATCTTCGCGCGTTGGTTTTTCTTTGCCGCGCCACTCAAAACCCTTCAGCTTGGTGTCTTCAATCTTAAGCTCGTGTGGCGGAATAAAGCTGGCCTCGGGCTTCACATAAAAACTCATATTGTTCACTTTACCTTCTTTGAAGCGAATGGTAATGCTGCTGCAAATGATCTTGTTCATTCCCATTGCCTTGTTCGTCTTCTCATCCAGCGCGAAGTATATACTCTCTCCGTTGCCATCAACCACAACATGATCGATCTTTTTATTCTTGAAGAAGGTAGTCATCTTCCGGCCCTTCACCTGGTTAAAGTTAATGAGCGTATCCTGCGACACCACGAAAGAATTTGCCACCATATAGATGCGGTCGATCGTGTTGTTCTTGATGAGCATACTGATGGAGTCGGCAGTCATCTGGTTGTCTTGTGACCACAGTATAGGATCTTTGTAGAAATATATAGTGGAATCGAGCGAGCGATACTCCAGTGAATCGGCCAGCCCCTGCATATCGCTTTTATAGATCTTTACATTGTGATAGGCGAGCAATCTCTTCTTGGCCGGATCCGGACTATCGATGGATACCAGTGTATCGGCAGAGATAAAGAGTGTGTCATTGTTCTCGGTAACTTTTGCCAGGTATGCATGGTCGTAAACTTTTGCTAT
>CAMLLI010000533.1 GCA_946480685.1 uncultured Flammeovirgaceae bacterium
GCAACAGCTTCCTTCACTATACTTTCGGCTTTGCCCGGATTTACTTTAGTATATCGCATTCCCAACCGGAGCAACAATGAGTAGCCAAGCTTTTTCCATTTCGCTATTTGAGCAGGTGCATCAGCCGCGGGGTTCGGACTGTTCCTGCCATAGAATAAATCTTCCGGAACATAATCTGCGCTGGTATTAAATGCGGCCAATGCTTCCTTGATCTCTTTGTACAAGTCTTCATATATAGCAGCATCGTCATCGTAAGCCGGAAAGTATTCCAATTGTACTGCTTTACCTGCGTTGAAGTAGGGTACATCACCATACTCGTCTACTACACCCATAAATGTCTGCGCTTTCCAGATGCGGATCATACTCATCAGGTTGATGCGTTCGGTGTCGTCTCCGAGGATATTCATCGCCTGAACCAGACTTCGGATGGTTGTCGGATACGATTGATCCCACTTCGGATTACAAATGAGATCTATATCTTCATTGAAGTTGAAGCCGAGGTTTGCACCCGTGTTATAGGGACAAACAAAATGTTGAACGATGGTATGCTCGGCTGACCATGTACCCAGGTGTGTACGTTGTGCTCCTGCAAACAGAAGTGCAGGATCTATTTCAGAGACAGCATACGGATTCGTGTTCACCTCGATGAAATCTTTGTCGCATCCTGTGGCAAACAAAAGTGCTGCGCTAAAAAATATACAGTGCTTGATGATTTTCATGGTATTAGAATCTGGCGTTTAAGGTAAGATTATAGTTACGCGTTGTTGGAAGTGCCGAGTTTTCATAACCCGCACGGAAGTCACCGGAAGACTGAACCGATTCCGGATCGAGACCTGGCAGATCTTTATAGAGTATCGCTACATTTCGGCAACCTGCTGTGAGTGTAAGTCCTTTGATGAAACTCATGGCCGGAATTTTACGCAGTGCATTGGAGAAGTTGTAAGACACTGAAATATTCCGAAGCTTCACGAAATCTGATTTGAAGGTGAATGGATCTCCGATTTGTTTGTTTCGGTAATCAGCATAGAAGCCTTGAAGATCGGTGACTACGGATGTATTTGCTTCGCCCGAATTTTCATATACCGCGGGATATACTATACCGTTCTCTCCTTCTCTGCGGCCTTCAAGCGAAAGCTTGGAATGTCCTTGTCTCAGCATATTCAAATGCGTTGCCGATAACACCGTTCCTCCAAACTTGTAATCGATGTGAACGCCCAGTGTCAGATTCTTATACCGGAAGGTGTTGTTCCAACCACCTGTATATTTAGGAATAGAACTACCGACCGGAATAAAGCCATTTGTCTTTTCTGCGCCTGGCGTTGCACTGGTTGTCTCCAGCAGTCTTCCGTTATTATCAACAACGATCTGCCCGTTTGCATTTCTGCGATACGTACGGGTATATAGTTGATTCATGGCCATCCCTTCGGTATATCGTAACTCTCCGAGGAATTCATTTCCGGTACCATTGAAATATAGCACCAGTAAAGTACCACTGTCGTTTCCAACATCCAGCACTTCGGTTTTCAGGTATGCATTGTTCCAGGAACTTGTCCAACTGAAATTTTGTGTCTGTAAAGGTGTTCCCTCAATGAGCATTTCCAGTCCGCGATTTTGTAGGGAAGCTTTATTCTGTTTTGTATTGTTATAGCCCGATGCACTGGATATAGCAACTTCGAGGATCTGGTCTGTTGTTACTTTATCGAACGCTCCTATATCCAATAGCAACCTGTTGTTGAACAATCGCATTTCAACACCAATCTCTTTTTCGGTTACTGTGAATGGCCGTAACGTTGGATTCGGTGCAAGCGTACCGGATATACCGGCTGTGGTCTGTCCGTTAAAAGGCGGGTTGATAATATAGTTCAGTACACCATCATACGGGTTTACACCATTGGCACTTCCTACTTCTGCCCATGATGCACGAAGTTTACCATAGGAGAGCCAGTTTTGATCGCCTAACAATTCAGAGAAAATGAGACTTCCGGATACCGATGGGTAAAACACACTGTTGTCTTCCGGGTTCAACACCGAGAACCAGTCTTGTCGACCGGTAAAGTTAATATATACCAATCCGTTGTATCCAAACTCGGCCCAGCCATAAAGTGAATTGATACGCGACTTGCTGAAGTTATAGGGTGAAAAACCCTGCAACAGTGGATCAGGTTCGTTGAGCCACGTGATCGTGCCGTTCTTCAATGCATAGAGGTCAGGCACAGTAAAGCTTCGTGAGTACTGCGAATGTTGCTGGAATTTCGTTCTCCAGGTGTTACCACCGAAGCTGGCATCAACAGAGAACTTTCCAAACTCTTTATTACCACCAATGAGAAAGTCTGCGTTGATATCCTGCGTTTCGTCTTGCTGAATATCATAACGTCCTCTGTACTTGCCGAACTCGTCAATCGTTGATGTAGCACCGGAGCCATTCAGTTGATTCCACTCCATGAAGCTCGAGCCGCGATCATAATTATACCGGCCCTGTATATATAGCCAGTCGGTGAGTTTATAGCGTAGCGTTGCCGTTGCCAACAGGCGATTTCTGTCGTCATTAAAGAACTGGCGTTTTTTGATCTGGAAGTATGGATTGTTTATAGTGCCGAGAAATCCATTGGTACGAAATTCAGCATTGGTAGCCGGATTAATGGCACTCTCTTCAAAAGCACTGAGCGGTGTTGATATTGACATGCGTCCGAAGAAGTTAATCGCTCCGTCACCTTGTGTTCCGATCTGCGGTGGATTTATATTCTCCTCGGACGCATAGTTTACATTCATCTGTACACTGAGTTTACTCGAGAGATTATGGTTGATACCAACATTGAAAATTCTCTTTTTATACTCGTTGGTTGGCACTATACCTTTCGCATCTGTATTGGAAAAAGATATTCGGAAACTTCCGTTAGCTCCGCCACCTGAAATTCCTAATGTGTTTGTCCAATTCGATCCGGTCTGAAGAAAATCAAACAATCTTCCTTCGTATGCGGAGTAAGGACGCATCACGCCATCAAAATTTATCGTGGGCACGCCATCGAGTCGTTCACCAAAACCAAATTGACCATTCGTCTGTGCGTCACCTTGTGTCTGAGGTCTTACGCCACCTCTTCCCATACCATATTCTGTTTGCGTAATCTCATCGAGAAAATTCAGTGCATGCGAACTGGTATAGCTTGATGTAAAATCTATACCTATACCTTGATCTTTACTTCCTGATTTTGTTGTGATGATGATAGCACCATTCGCAGCGCGTGCACCATATATAGCGGCAGCGGTTGAACCTTTCAGCACTGTCATGCTTTCAATGTCATCGGGGTTTATGTTTTGCAGATTGTCACCGCGATCGCGCTGATTTACCGCTCCATTTCCATTGGCACTTCGCGCGCCCTGGTCCATCGGTAATCCGTTGATCACAATGAGTGGCGCATTGTTCGCACCGGCAAAAGCAGCTTGTCCGCGCAAGCGTATCTGCATGCTTGAACCGGCACCGGCAGCAGGAGGCGTGATGTTCAGGCCTGCAACTTTACCTTCAAGCGACTCCATTACATTGGTTGTTCTGTTGTTGAGAAGCTCATCTGTTTTTACGGATGTTACAGCGTAACCAAGTTTTTTGGATTCCTTCTGAACGCCCAGTGCAGTGACCACAACTTCACTCAGGGAAACAACGTCTGCTTCGAGTGTAACATTGACAACCGTTTGTCCATTGACGTTAACTTCTTTTGACTTGTAACCAATGAACGAGAATATTAACACCGCATCATTGTTCACACTGGTCAACGAAAAATTTCCATCAGCATCGGTAACTGTACCACCGGTTGAACCTTGCACCAGTACATTTACTCCGGGCAAAGGTGTATTGGTTTCATCCAACACTTGTCCCTTGATGGTTTGTTGTTGTTGAAGGTTCGTGAAAAAGATCCGTCCACCACTCCCCGCCCACGCATCCGTACATGCCAGTAAAAGCATGCTCATTAATAGTGCATAAAGTTTTCTCATAGAGTTGTTAGTTTGGTGATGTTTGCTCTGGTTGATGTCAGTCTTTAAGTGTTCAGCTGACATTTAAGCATCGAAGTTGAAGAATCCGAAATCCGGGAACTTCCAATTAAAGCCACCGATGAATTTTGCACACGTTTGCAAAAGCAGAAAAACTCCGCTCATTAAAACTGGTCACTTCTAACCGCTCACCACCGCTCTCATGCAGTTCAGATAACTGGTCGTTGTTTAATTGTATTTACAACACTTTATTTTCAATTCCTGACACAGTTGAAATTGAATTTGTGATCAACACATCAACGAAGGCTGATCAGGATTGAACCCAACAAAACACCAACCCAATAAAACGTT
>CAMLLI010000534.1 GCA_946480685.1 uncultured Flammeovirgaceae bacterium
ATTAAATCTAAGTGTTACGCTTAGCAAGTCTAAGCACGGCACGCAGTCATCCTGTTTTCTGTGGAGCTTTTTGCGTATAGGAGGCAGCCTATGAAAACCTGACAAAAATCAGGTTCCCGGAATGGTTACATACTAAACTTGTATTTGCGTCCGATCGATCTTTACCTTCTGCACGAAACACGCTAACCTTTATATAAATTCAAAAGCAGATCATGTTTAATCTTATCAAATTGTTACTGGTCTCTATACTTTGGTATGATTACCCAACGTATGAAGGCTACAGGCATGTTGTTTTAACAGTATAACAGATCATCGGTCCAATAATTTTTCTCTGTATGCGCAAGGAATATAGTATAGACATCACCACCATTGTTAATCAGTTACAAACCAATACTGAACGCGGTATTTCCACGGCATTGGCGCAGGAAAGACTGCAGCAATATGGTCGCAATACGCTTGCGCAAAGCAAACAACAACCGTGGTGGCTGATTTTACTGCGACAGTTTAAAAGTCCCATTGTATACCTGCTGGTATTCGCAGCCGGTATGTCGCTATATTTCCAGGAATGGCTGGATGCTGGTGCTATATTGATTGTCATCCTTGTCAATTCAATCATCGGCTTCTACATGGAATTTCAGGCGAGCCGCTCGATGGAGGCTTTGCAAAAACTTTCTACCGTGCGCGCGAAGGTAATGCGCGATGGCAAGCTGAACGAAATGGATGCCGCAGATATAGTACCTGGAGATATACTCTTTCTGGAAGCCGGTGACATGGTACCTGCTGATGGCCGACTTTTTAAACTCTCCCGTCTGCAGGTAAATGAATCTGCTTTGACCGGTGAATCTGTACCGGCAGAAAAGACTATCAATATACTCGGTGATGATACTCCGCTGGCAGAACAAACAAACATGTTGTTCAAAGGAACATTTGTTACCAATGGCAACAGCTGGTGTATAGTTACCGCTACCGGCATGAAGACCGAACTCGGCAAAATTGCCAACATGGTACAATCGGCACAACAAACCGCCACTCCGTTGGAGAAGAAACTTGAAGTGTTCAGCAAGCGACTGATCCAGATCACAGTCGTGTTGGTGGTAATCATCTTTATTATAGGCTGGCAAATGGGACAAGACCTCATGCAGGTACTCAATACTTCTATTGCGCTGGCAGTAGCTGCTATACCGGAAGGACTTCCTATTGTGGCTACGCTCGGGTTAGCACGTGGTATGCTGAACATGGCGCGCCACAAAGTGATTGTAAAAAAATTATCTGCGGTAGAAACGCTGGGAGGCACCACGGTTATCTGCACCGACAAAACCGGTACGCTTACGGAAAACCGGATGATGGTAAAAGAAATCTTTCCGCCCGTTAACGCAGACAAAGAAACAGCCCAGCCTATATTGGAAGCATGCATTCTCTGCAATACAGCAACCGCAGACGGAGACGGTAAAGAAATAGGCGACCCACTGGAGATAGCGCTGTTGCAGTATGCACAAAAGTATTTATCCATCGAAGATGTACGCCGCCGGTTTCCGAAAGTAAACGAAGAGCCATTCTCTTCGGAGAGCAAGCGCATGCTTACGGTGCATAAGAAGGAATCAGGATATATACTATATGCCAAAGGAGCGCTGGAAGAAATTCTGAAGATCTGTCAAACACAGCAACACAATGGTGAAGTCCTTTCGGACGACTCGAAAGAAAATCTTTTGCGGGAAGGCGAGAAGCTAGCGGCATCCGGGTATAAAGTTATCGGGTTGGCTTCGAAAGAAAACAGCAGTGAAACGCTGGAAGCTTCAGGTCTTACTTTTCTGGGCATGATCGGACTGATCGATCCACCCCGGCCAGACGTTGCGCAGGCTATACACGAATGTAAGACGGCTGGTATAAAAGTAGTGATGATCACCGGAGATCATCCGCATACGGCCCGCGAGATTGCCCGCCAGTTGGGTATATTATCTGCTGACAACGAAGATGCTATACTTGGCGCTTCGATGAAAGATTACAATCAGCTGACGGACCAGGATAAAGAGCAGTGGCTGAACAGTCATGTATTTGCGCGGGTTACACCGGGTCACAAACTCGATCTCATCCAGGTATACCAGGAGAAAGAACACATTGTAGGCATGACGGGCGATGGCGTTAACGATGCACCGGCACTGAAGAAGGCAGATATAGGTATAGCGATGGGACAACGTGGAACACAAGTGGCGCAGGATGTAGCAGACATGATTTTGCAGGATGATTCATTCTCATCGATTGTACGTGCCATCAAGCAGGGACGCATCATCTTTGATAACATCCGCAAGTTTGTGATTTTCCTGTTGTCATGTAACCTGAGCGAGCTATTTACAATTGCTGTATCAGCAACGCTGAATTTGAATTTTATACTGCTGCCGTTGCAGATACTTTTCATCAACCTGATCACCGATGTATTGCCTGCCATTGCATTAGGACTTACGCCCGGCAATGCGATGGTGATGAAGCATCCGCCACGTAGTCCGCGCGAACCGATTATCGATACACCTCATTGGAAGGGTATCATTTTCTATTCGATGATAATCAGTGCAGCCAGTATAGGAGCTGTGTTCTTCGGACATTATAGTCTGGACAGTGGTGCTGAATGGGACACGAACCGGGCGAACAATATACTTTTCTTTACCATGATCGGGTCGCAACTCCTTCACGTATTCAACATGCATGCTTCAGAAAGTAATTTCTTCCAATCCGAGATTGTGCGCAACCGGTACGTATGGTTTGCGCTCGGTATATGTATAGGCATTATAGCGGTTTTACACCTGATCGAACCTGTTAAGAAAGTGCTCTCCATCTTCCCCATCAGCACATCCGACTGGATGGTAGTGCTTGCGTTCAGCGTTGCAAGTATGATTGTGAACCAGCTCGCCAAGCGACTCAACATCGTAAGACTATAAAATATACCAGAAACGGCTGACAGTTTTCAATAGCCTGTCAGCCGATATACTATATATTACTTGTTATTGCTGCTGAACGAGTCGCGATACATTTTCCAGCCTTCCGGAGTTTTCTTCCACAAGACCAGAAACTTACCATCATCGAACACTACGTTGTTGGCATCAAAGGATTGCCATAGTCCTTCTTCGGTAACATATTCTTCGCCATCGCCATATACTGCGGTCGTAATGAATTTGCCATTTCGTAAGCCAATATCGTGATAAGCAACTCTGAAAAAATTCAGTGCTGCCTGCTCTCCGCACATAGCCGGTGCGTTGGGCGCCAGAATACAGCAGTCTTTTGCATAGCGGTTTATGAAGATGGAAGAGTCGCCTTTTGCAAAAGCCTCAAAGTAAATATTGTTGCTGGCAGCGATAGCAGCTTTCGCTTCCTCAAGTTTCGCATTACCCTGCGGATGTTTGGTGTTGCATTGAGACAATAAGAAAGAGATGGTAATTATACTCACCACTGTTAAAGTGTTATTTGTTTTCATGATTTGTTGATTTTACAAGTTGAAGATTCCGCCCGGGTGAAATCTTCAGCAAAGGAAGCAAGCAGGTCGCAGCATGAATTGTAAGAAAGCGAACAGATTCAAAATTTATCAGGACATCACTTCGTCCGGACGCATGCCATTAAAACACACCGATACTCTATATATAATAGTGTTCAATGCATATTAACTAGTGAGATATAAAGCTACCGGAACTCTGAATTCATCAACAGCGGTAAAGAAATCACAGCTCACCACGCGTTCCAAGCGCATCAATCCATTATGGAATTATTCCCAATTTGATTTTATGAATCTTATTAACGGATTTTTCTCCTGTTGTCTCATTATAAATTAATCACATTTTATGGCTTTGATAATTTTCAGAGCGCGAGCGGTCGCGCTTATAAAAGCCTGTTATTATGTTGCATTGGGCCATTCCTCAAAAAACGCTATTCATTTTTCTTGGTAACCAGCAGATATAGTACATCTGTTTTCATGGCCTTTACATACCGTGCGTGCATTGGTCGACTTCTTGTCAAATGCCAACCAAGAGTTAAAAGAAATGAGAAGTATGAAAAAGTTTGTATCGATCTATGTGCTGCTGACAGGTATACTTAGCCTGGGATTTTTCTCCACATTGCAAGCACAGAACGTTGGCGTTAATGCAACGGGTGCCACACCTGACGCTTCTGCGATGCTGGATATTTCGTCCACTACATCCGGAGTTCTTATACCACGTGTCGCGTTGACTGCCACGAATGCTGCCGGACCTGTAACATCTCCGGCTGTGAGCTTACTGGTATATAATACAGCAACAGCAGGCACCGAGCCTAATAATGTAGTGCCTGGTTTCTACTACTGGAGTGGTTC
>CAMLLI010000535.1 GCA_946480685.1 uncultured Flammeovirgaceae bacterium
TAAACTCCTGCACGTCTGAATCGTCTCTGTATTCTTGTAAACCGTTCTCATCAAATCCTATAAACGGACGGAGATAGAATGCATACAATGGCTGTCCTCCGGCAATACGCTGCGCATATGCTTCTGACAGACCCTGGCCATTAATTCTACCGGTGTTAATAAGACCCGTGAAATTTCGCACTTCGTTCTTGTTGAATGCTACGTTACCATTAACAGTCCAGCTGAAATCGGTTTGAGACACGGCATCAAACTCCAATGAAAGTTCAAGACCTTTGTTGATAACTTCCGCATCAAGGTTTTTCCAAACGAATGGCTGCACAGCAGGTTGCGCACTGGTAACCTGGATCAACAGATCGTTCGTAGTTTTATAGTAGTAATCGATCGATCCCCGTATACGGTTTTCCAAAAATCCATAATCGATACCCGCATTTATCTGCGATGTGGACTCCCATTTCAGCGAAGGGTTTTGAAAGGCAACGCCACTCAACGCACCACCATCCATGTTTCCTTCATTGGTAATGTTCCAGTCATTGTAACGCTGACGCTCCTGATACAGGTTGTGCGGAATTTCCTGGTTACCGGTTATACCATAACCAACGCGCAGATTCAAATCCGAGAACAACTCCGGAACAAAACCTTCATCTATAACTCTCCATTTGAAAGTTGCTGAAGGAAAGTATCCATACTTGTTATCACCACCGAATTTTGTTGAACCGTCAGCACGTAATGTTGCAGTAACTATATATTTATCACTAAACGTCAGGTTAGCACGACCAAAGAATGACTGAAGTTCGTCAGTAACATTTGATGAGTTTCCACCAGCTGCTGAAATTTTACCTGCAGTCTGATCAGCAGACGCGAGGTTGTTAATCATTTGATCCAGATCGTTTGTTCTGAAGTTTGTATACTGTGCAGAACGTGTAGATTTCTGGAAGCTCTGATATGAATACCCTACGATAGCATTCAGTTTTGTTTTACCGAAATCAGTGTCGTACGTAAAATAGTTTTCCCACAGCGTATTGTCTGTTTCGATATCGTTGAGATATAGTCTTCCTTTATCTTTAATACCTGTTACAAACAAATCTTTTGAGAATGCTGTCTTTCTGGATGATATAGATTTATCAAATCCAACCACAGTTTTAAACGACAAACCTTTTACGATCTGAAGTTCAGCAGAGATATTACCAAGACCTCTGATTGTATTTGTATAGTCTTTGGAATAGGCCAGGATAGCAGCCGGGTTCGGTTCGTTATTGCTGATCTGGTAATAGCTTCCATCCGGATTCTTTACAGGGAAAGTTGGGTTTGCCTTTAACGCAGAACCGATCAAATCGCCTTCGAAACCAGAGTTATCAGTAACCGGTGCACCGTTATCAAGTGTCTTCGCCAATGTTAATTGAGAAGCAACTTTCAGACGATCGTTGATAAAGCTTTTTGATCCGTTGAATCGTGCCGTATATCTTTTCAAACCTGATATGCGCACAATACCTTCCTGATCCATATAGCCCAGTGACAATCTGTAGTTGCTTGTTTTATCACCAGCACCAAAAGAAAGGTTGTGATTATGTGTTACAGCTGTTCTTAAGATCTGGTCTTGCCAATCCGTTTCAGAACCGCCATCAACAGTTGGTACAGCAGCTGCTCCGTTGAATTTTTCATAGGCAGACAAGAAGCCCTCGCGATCAAGCAAGTCGTACTTCTTGGTAATTTTACCAAAGCTCAAATTATAGGAGTAGTCAAGAGCAGATGTAGCGCCTTTACCGGTTTTTGTTGTAATGATTACAACACCGTTCGCACCTCTTGAACCATATATAGCCGTAGCAGATGCATCTTTCAATATATCTATACTGGCTATATCATTCGGGTTAAGAAAATTCAACGGGTTACGGGCTGAACTGCTTCCTAAACCTGCACCGGAACCTCCGGCTGTTACATCATCACCACTCAGCGGCACACCATCAACCACGAATAACGGATTGTTACCGCCTCGTACAGATGAAGTACCACGAATTCGGATGTTGATACCAGCACCCGGTTCACCACTGGCTGATGTAATCTGCACACCTGCCGCGCGACCTTGAATTAATTGTTCAGGAGAATTGATAACACCTGCGTTGAAGTCGCCAGGTTTCAAAGATACCAACGCACCGGTTGCATCTTTCTTTTCTATCTGACCATAACCTATAACAACTACTTCTGAGAGTGCTGTCACGTCAGATCCCATCGCTACATCAACGGTCGATCTGCCATTCACGACAACTTCCTGTGATTGATAGCCTACAAATGAAAAAACAAGTGTAGCTGTACCAGGAACTGTAATTGAAAAATTACCATTCGCATCCGTCACTGTACCATTGCTTGTTCCTTTTTCGATAATGTTTACTCCGGGCAATCCTGATCCATCGTCAGCCGCAGTAACTTTTCCTGTTACAGTACTCTGAGACCACGCAACGGTGGTAATCAGAAAAAGTAGAACCGTAAGATACCTGCTTACATACAGATAAAATTTTGTCATACATTTTTGGTTTGGGTTAAAAAACTATTCGATCTCTCACGCAAATCATTCGCTCCAATGCACACGTTTGAAATCAACTATTAAGATAGGAAGATATTTTCCATAATGTCACGACTAATATCATAAAAATTAACTGGAAACGGTTTCGCAATCGTTTCCAAAAAGTAAATCTATAATTTCGCTAGGCGTGTTAATGTGCTTTTTGAATTTTTGCCAACCGGCAGTGATGCTGGTTAACCAGGCAACCAAACCCATTCGAAATGAAAATTAAATACCGCATTCTATCCATTCTCTTGTGTGTGACAACGCTCGGGCTACGGGCTCAAGCTCCTGAAATCTACCCTCCGCACTGGTGGACAGGCATGAAACACAACAACATTCAACTCCTCGTGAAGTCAACCGATGCGCAGTTCGGCAAGAGTGACGTAACCATTCAGTACAATGGTGTTACGCTGACGAACGTAAACCGGCTCGAGAACGGGAAGTATCTTGCACTCGACATCGCTATAGCTCCGGAGGCTGCGGCCGGTAACGCTGTTATACTTTTTAAAAACGGCAAGAAAAGTCAAAAGGTAAATTTTCCACTGAAGGCGCGCGACAAGAATCGCGTGTATGCACAAGGCGTAACTTCTGCTGACTTTATATACCTGGCGATGCCCGATCGCTTCAGCAATGGTGATCCAACTAACGATAAAGTAAAAGGTATGCGCGATCAATCACTAAATCGCGACTCTATATTTCATCGTCATGGCGGAGACTTGCAAGGATTGATCAACCACCTCGATTATCTGCAAGATCTTGGCGTTACAACGGTATGGCTAACACCTGTGCTCGAAAATGATATGCCGGACCGTACCGAACACGGCTATGCCATTACCAATCATTATAAAGTTGATCCACGCCAGGGTGGTGATGCTCTCTATAAAAAATTAAGTGAAGAACTGCACAAGCGAAACATGAAGCTTATACAGGATGCAGTATATAATCACGTTGGTCTTTATCATTTTTTTGTGCAGGATAAACCTACCCACGACTGGCTGCACGAATGGCCGAGCTATACCAACACTACCTATAAAGATCAGCCACTCTTCGACATCCATGCTGCAAAAACAGATCAACAACGTATGAGCGATGGATGGTTTACACGTTTTATGCCCGATGTAAATCAGCATAACCCTTACGTTGCAAGCTTCCTGATACAGCATGCCCTCTGGAGTGTTGAAGAGTTTGGTGTTGACGGATGGCGCATCGACACGTATATATATAATGATCTTGAATTCATGAACCGATGCAACCAGGCTTTGCTGGATGAGTATCCTACTATATCGCTCTTCGGTGAAACATGGGTACACGGTGTGGCCGGTCAGGCATTCTTTACGCGCAATACCTTTAACATTCCATTCAAGAGTAATCTCCCGGCGGTTACTGATTTCCAGACAAATCTCTACGGTATCATGAATGCTGTTAATGAACCTTTCGGCTGGACAAACGGAGTTAATAAACTATACCAGACACTGGCTGCTGACTTTGTTTACGAAGACCCGATGAAGCACGTTATCTTCCTCGACAATCATGACATGAGTCGGTTTTACTCGGTTGTAAATGAAGATCTGAATAAACATAAGATGGGACTTGCCTGGCTCCTCACCTGCCGCGGTATACCACAGATGTATTATGGAACGGAAGTGTTAATGAAAGGTATATCCAACCCGGATGGATGGGTGCGCCTGGATTTTCCAGGAGGCTGGGCTGGCGACAAAGCTAACAAGTTTACCCGCGAAGGAAGAACTGAAAAAGAAAAC
>CAMLLI010000536.1 GCA_946480685.1 uncultured Flammeovirgaceae bacterium
CGCATCTTCCTCGCGCAATTATTATTGCAGGAGCCGGACCTCATCATCATGGATGAGCCAACCAACCACCTGGATCTTTCTGCGATCGAGTGGCTGGAGAATTATTTGTCGGGTGCCAACATCACGCTCATCATGGTAACGCACGATCGGTACTTCCTCGATAACGTAGCGACCGAGATCATCGAACTTGACCGTGGTCAGCTATACCGGTATAAAGGTAACTACGCGTATTACCTCGAAAAGAAAGATCAGCGTGAAGAGATTTTGAAAGCCGAAGTATCCAAAGCGAAGAACCTTTTAAAGAAAGAACTCGACTGGATGCGCAGGCAACCGAAGGCGCGTGGTACCAAAGCTAAATATCGGATCGAAGCATTTTACGATCTGCAAGAGAAGGCTTCACAGGATTTACGTAAAGAAAAACTTGAACTCGATATTAAGGAAGCGCGACAAGGAGGGAAGATCCTCGAAGTAGAACACATCACTAAAAAATATGGAGCACTGCCGATCGTGAACGACTTCTCGTACGTGTTCAAGAAGAACGATCGCATTGGTGTAGTCGGTAAAAATGGTGTAGGTAAATCTACCTTCCTCGATATGCTCACCGGCAAGATCAAACCGGATTCAGGCGAGATAAATCCCGGAGTAACAACCAAGTACGGATACTTTACGCAGGAAGCTATATCACTCAATCCGAATAACCGGTTGATCGAAGAAGTAAAATCTATCGCCGAGTTCATCACACTCTCGGACGGTTCACAGGTTTCTGCTTCGAAGTTCCTCGACTCGTTCCTGTTCCCGCCGGATAAACAGTATAACTATATCAATAAACTAAGTGGTGGTGAGAAGAAGCGTTTACAGTTACTGAAGCTTTTGATAACGAACCCTAACTTCCTGATACTCGATGAGCCAACCAACGACTTCGATATTGATACTTTAAATGTGTTGGAAGACTTCCTCGACAAATTCAGCGGATGTTTATTACTGGTATCGCACGATCGTTACTTCATGGATCACCTGGTAAATCAACTCTTCGTGTTTGAAGGTGATGGTAACATTCGTCTCTTTAACGGTAATTATTCAGACTATCGCGATTGGCTGGAAGAACAGGAAGCAATGGAAGCTGCACCTCAAATTTCGAAGCCTGCTGTAAAAGAAGAAGCGCCTGCTGTCGTTACTACTACCGAGAAACGTAAACCATCTTTTAAAGAGAAGCAGGAATACGAAAAACTTCAGGGCGAGATCGAAGCATTGGAGAAACAGAAAGAAGAGCTTTCAGCACAGATCAACTCCGGAAGCACCGATCACAAGCAACTGCAGGAGTGGGGCCAGAAAATGCAGAAGATCGTGAATGACATCGATAGCAAGACCATGCGCTGGCTTGAATTATCCGAAATTGTGAACTGAAACGGTGCTGATAGCGAACAACTTATCTTAAACGATCCGTGAACAGCAGATAATAATATTTTGCCGTTGATATAATTTGCAGAAGAAATCGATTGAATAGTATATTTTTGGAAAAATCTTAAACCGATCATGAATCTCAATACAGAAGCTGAGAAGAAGAACACGTACGATGCTATTGTGGTAGGCACAGGTATCAGTGGTGGTTGGGCTGCGAAGGAGCTCACCGAAAAGGGATTAAAAACATTGGTACTGGAGCGTGGGAGAATGGTGAAGCACCCGGATTATCCAACAGCCACAAAAGATCCTTGGGATCTGCCGTATGCCGGTAAACCTACCCAGGAAGATTTGAAACAACAAGGCGTTCAGGCCAGAACTGGCTATACCATCCGTCAGGATACCAAGCACTGGTTTGTGAACGATCTCGAGAACCCATACACCGAAGTAAAACGTTTTGACTGGATGCGTGGCTATCACGTAGGTGGTCGCTCTATCATGTGGGGACGCCAGAGTTACCGCTGGAGCCCGATGGACTTTGAAGCGAATGCGAAAGACGGTGTTGCTGTTGACTGGCCGATTCGTTACAATGATCTTGCTCCGTGGTATGACTATGTGGAGAGCTATATCGGTGTAAGTGGAAATAAAGATGGACTCGCACAACTTCCTGATGGTAAGTTCTTACCGCCAATGGAATTGAACTGTGTCGAGCTTGATCTGAAAGATAAAGTGTCGAGTAAATTCGGAGGCCGCGCATTGACCATTGGTCGTACGGCTCACGCAACGGCACCCCTACCGCACAGCCCGCAACGCGGCACCTGTCAGTTCAGGAACCTGTGTGCCCGCGGATGTCCTTACGGTGGATACTTCAGCAGCGTGTCGTCAACATTGCCGGCAGCTGAGAAGACTGGTAACATGACGCTACGCCCGAACTCCATTGTTCATGAATTGATCTACGATGAGAAGGCTGGTAAAGCTACCGGTGTTAAAGTACTTGATGCTGAAACAGGTGAACAGGTAGAGTTCTACGCAAAAGTAATTTTCCTTTGCGCTTCTACTTTCGGTTCAACCTTTATCATGCTGAACTCGATCTCGAACCGTTTCCCGAATGGTTTCGGTAACGACAGTGGCGAGCTCGGTCATAATATCATGGACCACCACTTAAGTGTTGGTGCATTTGCAACCGTAGATGGTTTTGAAGATAAATACTACTTCGGAAGAAGAGCAAATGGTTTCTATATACCTCGTTACCGTAACGTGGGCAGCGACAAGCGCGATTACCTGCGTGGCTTCGGTTATCAGGGTGGTGCAAGTCGCCAGGGATGGTCAAACCTCGTGGCTGAGTTAAGCATCGGTGCTGAACTGAAAGACGCTGTAGGTAAACCAGGCGGATGGACGATCGGTATGGGTGGCTTCGGTGAAATACTACCGTACCACGACAACAAGGTAACGCTGAACAAAGACAAGAAAGACAAGTACGGCTTGCCAACACTTACCTTTGATGCCGACCTGAAAGACAACGAATATAAAATGCGTAAAGATATGGCTGCAGATGCTGCTGAAATGCTCGAAGCTGCAGGCTATAAAAACGTTGGTACATACGACAACAAGATCGGTATAGGTTTAGGTATACATGAAATGGGTACAGCCCGTATGGGTAAAGATCCAAAGACATCGGTACTGAACAAGTTCAACCAGGTACACGCTTGCAAGAACGTATATGTTACCGATGGATCAGCTATGACTTCTGCTGCTTGTCAGAACCCTTCACTTACCTATATGGCACTTACTGCACGCGCAGTAGACCATGCAGTAAGCGAGCTGAAGAAGCAGAACCTCTGATCAGTATTTTAAAAACATTTCATTCAACAGATCAAAAAACTAATATAGTATGGATCGCAGAGAAGCATTAAGACGCACCGCGTGGATTATGGGAGGAGTGATTTCCGCACCAGCCATTATGGGTGTGCTCAAAGGATGTACCGCTAAACCAACGATTGACTGGAAACCTGTTTTCGTATCTGAAGAGCAAGGTATACTCATCGGCCAGGTTGCAGACATCATCATTCCGAAAACCAATACTCCGGGCGCGAAAGAAGTTGGCGTGCCGGGCTTCATTGACCTGATGCTGAAAGATGTATATTCAAAAGAAGAGCAGGATAAATACCTGGCCAGTCTGAAAGCATTTAACGAAGCAGCAGAAAAAGAACACGGTGATCCGTTCATCGAGCTGTCAGCTGAAACACAAACAGCATTTGTGAAGAAACTGCATGAAGAAGTAGTAAAAGATAAAAGCGAGAATGCTCCGGCATACCGACCTTTCATCATGACTACCAAAGAACTCACCATGCTTGGCTTCTTCACATCCGAAGTCGGAGCAACACAAGTATTGCAATACGTAGCAGTACCCGGCTCGTACAAGGGATGTCTTCCTTTGTCAGAAGCAGGTAACGGCAAGACCTGGGCGACCTAGTAGTTGAGCTACTGGCTTCAGGCCGCAAGCCACTGGCTGTTTGTCTTGAAGCCCCAAGGCCGCAGCTATAACTGTTTCGTACAGTACTTCAACAAAAATTCAAAATCCAATTACCTAAGGTATATATCTCTTAGGCAATTGGATTTTTTCATTATACTATATATAGGCCGCAGGCCTGCAAGCCAACCGGCTGTTCATCCTGTAGCCAGAAGCCTGCAACCAGCAGCCCTAAAAATCTCACAGCTCAAAACTCGCAGCTCGTGCGTCACCACCCAATCCCATAGTCCTCCCCATGATTACTCGATCCTCCCCAAAACGTGCCGTGTTCCCAATCGAAATATATAGCGTTGATAGGGCCGGCCGTGCGTTCATCCAGTCCGATGCTATAGCCCATCTGGCGTAACTCTTTCATAACATAGTTTGGTGTTTGCGTATTGAGCATCAC
>CAMLLI010000537.1 GCA_946480685.1 uncultured Flammeovirgaceae bacterium
TCAATCCAAAACATCCCAGCCATTCACCCGATGCAAGTTTCGGCAGATACTTTTTGCGTTGTGCTTCGTTACCAAATTTATAGATCGGGTACATTACAAGTGAACCTTGTACCGAAGCCGTAGAACGCATACCGGAATCGCCACGCTCAATCTCCTGCATAATTAACCCGTATGAAATATAATCCAGTCCGCCACCGCCATATTCCGTTGGAATTGTAGGCCCGAATGCACCAATGTCACCGAATTTCTTTACGATCTCGTATGGAAAATGAGCACGTTGCGCCCAGTCTTCGATATAGGGAGATATTTCACGCTTCACAAAATCACGTATAGAGCTGCGAATAAGCTTATGCTCTTCGGTCAGCAGGTCGTCCAGTGCATAAAAGTCTGGATGATCAAAAGCGTCCTGCTTCATTGATTTCCGGGTTTGGCTTCCGGTTGCTGTTTGACTTGACATACAGATATAGGATTAATGAATTAACTTTAGCGCCAATTTACACAAGTATTTTACATTCTTAGATTTTAAAAATGGAAGGTAGCAACGTTGATCCGGAACTCGTAGAGCAGCTTCGAAAACTGCAAGCCAAGTACGATGCCATGGGGCAGGACCTCTCCTCTTACCTGGATGGACTCCTATACTCCGATTATCTCACCTACTGGGATTATATACACCTGGATACATTGCTGAGTCTGCAAAATCCGAAAACGCAATTTCCGGATGAAAAGGTGTTCATCATGTATCACCAGATCACTGAATTGTATTTCCAACTCATGCTGCATGAGTTGAAGCAGATCACCGAAAAGGAAAATCCAGATGAAAAATTTTTTATCGATAGGTTGGATCGCATCGTTCGCTATTTCCGTCACCTTGAAAATTCATTTGATATCATGGTGAAAGGAATGGAGCGGGAGCAATTCCTGAAATTCAGAATGGCGTTGTTACCGGCCAGTGGTTTTCAATCCGCACAATACCGTCTCATCGAGATATATGCAACCGACATGGTCAATCTGGTAAATATCAACGAACGGGCTACTGTACAAAGCGATGATATAGCAAGGCTTCTCGAAAAATTATACTGGCGAAGTGGTGCTACTGAACTCGCATCCGGAAAGAAGACACTTACCCTGCAGCAGTTCGAACAAAAGTATATGCCCGGTTTTTTTGAAGCCGGTACAAAATTGAAAGACCGTAATCTTCGTCAGCTGTTTATAAAATATTTTTCATCGTCTCCGCGCAGAGATGAAATCGTTTCGAAACTTCGTGAGCTTGATACATTGTCCAATGTACTCTGGCCGCTTGCGCATTTGCGATCCGCAGGACATTACCTGCATAAAGATCCGGAGGATATAAAAGCTACAGGAGGCACAAACTGGCAGAAATATTTACCTCCGCGTTTCAGAAGAATAATTTTCTTTCCCGAGCTGTGGAGCGATAAAGAAAAAGAGGAGTGGGGTAAAGCAGCGTTCGTGCACGAAACCGATTATTGAATTTATTCGTTCGAATAACAGATTAGAAATCCACCATACATGACACTCGAACAACTCATTGGCAATACACGTCTTATAGAATTGCAGCATATACCGGTAAACAAGCGCGTTACAATCTATGGTAAGCTGGAAGGCGATAACCCGGGCGGCAGCGTAAAAGACCGCGCAGCCTACGGCATGATCAAAGGCGCGTTAGAACGCGGTGATATAAAGCGAGGCGATAAACTTGTAGAAGCGACCAGCGGAAACACCGGTATAGCATTGGCAATGATAGCACGATTGATGGGCCTCGATATGACGCTCATCATGCCCGATAATTCTACACGCGAACGGGTATTGGCAATGGAAGCATACGGAGCAAAAGTAATTCTGACACCGGCTGCACGCACGATCGAATATTCACGCGAGCTGGCCGAAGAGATGGCTGCGAAAGAAGGTTATTTTATACTCAATCAATTTGGTAATGCCGACAACTATGGCATGCACTATAAAACTACTGGTCCGGAGATCTGGCGCGACACCGAAGGTAAAGTAACACACTTTGTTTCGGCTATGGGTACAACGGGTACAATCATGGGTGTGTCGCGATTCCTCAAAGAACAAAATCCGGCTATACAGATCGTGGGGACACAACCAACCGATGGCTCTTGTATACCCGGTATACGCAGATGGTCTCCCGAATTTCTGCCAAAAATATTCGAGCCGCAGCGTGTAGACCGCGTCCTCGATGTACGTGAAGAAGATGCGCGAACCTATACCAAGCGACTCGCACGTGAAGAAGGCATACTGGCCGGTATGAGTAGCGGTGGGGCATTAAGTGCTGCCATGAAAATAGCAAGTGAGATCGAGCAGGGCGTTATCGTCTTTATCATCTGCGATCGGGGTGATCGTTATCTCAGTTCCGATTTGTTCGCATAACGATAGGTATATATACCAGGTTAATAGCCTGGTATATTTTTCCCAAGTATAATATCACGATGGCAGATCAGTATACCTTGCTGATTACGTGTTAGTGTAATGATACCGCCACCGCCTCGTTGCTTCTGCTGGTTGCGTTCCGCTTGTGTCAACAGCGGGTCGCTCTGAAAAAGATACTCATCAATCCAGTATTCCTGTACCCCCGGTTCTTTGATAACCGGGTGAATGTGTGCCGGTATATTCTCTCCCGGATACGGTGCAGGTTTTAACGTATAGAATGCATACTTGCCATCGGCACCCGTCTTGATCCAGCCGCGTATATAGCCATGCCGTTTAGCCCATCCTTTTTCATTGCCGCGTGTAGCGTAATAACCTTTCTGGTCAGTATGATAGATATATAGTATAACATCCTTTGCCGGAGTTTTGCCATCCTGCTGATAGATCGTTCCGCTGACAATCATCTTCGGACCGCTTTCGCGGAAGTCGGGTAACGTATCGGTAGACGTGAGAACTTTTTTACCGTACTCAAATATAGCCTCGCATCCTTCACAGCCATCGCCAACGGGCCGCGACTGCCGCGTGTCTTGTGGTTGTGTACAGGCTGGTATGCAAAGTACAATGAGAATATACAATGTGAGTGGTAAGGTTTTCATGTGCACATAGAATTAGTTTGCTATCAATTCGTTGTTTAAATTCGGAAAGAACGGTGGCTGTTTCAAGAATTTCTGATGACCGGTTGATTTTGCTTGACGAAAAGTAACGTATACCCTGCACGGGATCATCTGAAAAGCACGACATTTGTAATGACCTTCTGATCGGTATGCATAAATTCTGGAAATATAGGATTGATCATGTGCTGTTCTGGACAGCCACAGTGGGCTTCCACATGTATACCCGCCGGGAACTTCTGGACTCAGCAGGGTGGGAGCAGTTTATGCTGGAGATCATAATCCGCAACGGACTTTTAGCTGCGATGATCTATACCCATCTGACCGTTCTTATACCCAGACTGGCGCAACAGCATCGTATAGGTATATATGTTGTGTCAGTAGTGAGTTTAATTGTGTTGTATGCGTTTGGCAAGAATGCCCACGATGTATACCTCCACAACCACTTGCAGCACGCACCTGGATCGTTTTTCGATAACACCTATTATAATATTTCGATTGGCATTTTTTACCTGGCGTTCAGCGTAGCGTTGCATCTGAGTAAAGAATGGTATATCCAGCGAAAGCGACTGCAGCAAATTGAAATCGAAAAACTGAATACCGAGCTGGAGTACCTGAAATCACAGATCAACCCGCATTTTGTGTTCAACTCGATCAATACCATTTTCTTTCAGATCGATAAACAAAATACAACCGCCCGCGAAACACTATCGCGCTTTTCAGAAATGCTACGATACCAGTTGTATGAATGTAACGGTAAAGATATACCCATTGAAAAAGAATTAACGTACCTTCAGAATTATATTGAACTGCAGCGCCTTCGTAAAGACGATAACTATATTATTCACTTTGATAGTGATGAAGCCGTAAAGAATTTCAGTATAGCGCCACTGCTCATGATCGTATTCGTAGAGAATGCCTTCAAGCATGTATCAAATTATAGCGACCGAAACAACGAGATCTCCATATCGCTGCAACGACACGACTCTGTTTTTACCATGAAAGTAACAAACACAAAAGACTCCCACGTAAACGGCAAAGCAGTTGGAGGAATAGGATTACGAAACGTGAAAAGACGACTTGATTTATTATATAACGGAAGTCACACACTTCATATCCAGGACAACCCGGGAACGTATAGTGTAGAACTTTCGATTGGATTGGGAAGTAAGAAGTAAGAAGTAAGAAGTAAGAAGTAAGAAGTAAGAAGTAAGAAGT
>CAMLLI010000538.1 GCA_946480685.1 uncultured Flammeovirgaceae bacterium
ATTTGCCTAAAGAGAAGCATAGTCGCCTCGTTACATTATATACCGATAAAGATGGCAAGATCGTAAAACCACAAATAAAAGCTTACGATAATGTTGATCCAGACTATCCCAATACCGCAGGTACCTATTTCTCAGGAGGAGCTGGTCTTTCGTCTACGGTTGAAGACTATGCTAAATTTCTGCAGATGTTCCTGAACAACGGGCAGTATAACGGTGTACGGATACTGAGTCGCAAAACAATTGAGTTGATGTTGACAGATCAGCATGTTACAAACGCACATGTAGGCTTGGGATTTGGTCTTGAAACAGCAGAGAACGATTACCAGTCAATTGTATCATTAGGCTCTTTCTCGTGGGGAGGCGCTTTCAACACGCATTACTGGGCCGATCCAAAAGAGAAACTGATCGGACTCATCTTCACCAATATTTACAACAGTGCACACTGGGGCATTGGCGATAAATTCAAAACGCTCACGTACCAGAGCATAAACGATTAAGTATACTATATATTTCTCCGGCAGCCGGTTTGCCGGAGGGATATACTATAGATTAGATTTTATCTTCTCCTCTAATTCACTCTTCTCGGTAAGGCCGGTTTTAGACCATACCTTTTTACCTTTCTTATATAGCTGCAGTGTTGGCAATGCGTCTACCTTCATCTTCTTTACCAGCACCGTATTTTCGTCAACGTTAATCTTTAGCAACGTTACTTTGTCCGGGTATTGAGTAACTAATTCTTCCAGCCACGGAGCCATCTTTTTGCAGGGGGCACACCACTTCGCATAAAAATCCACAAGCACAATTTTATCGGTATCTATACTCCTTCCAAAATCGGCTTCCGACATACCCGGCAAAGGTTTTTCGCTCGCTTCAATGGGTTTGTTCTGCGCTGTCCACTTCATCATCCCTCCATCCATCTCATATACTTCACGAAAGCCCTGTTCACGCATGTACGCAGCTGCCTTTGCACTTCTTCCTCCGGAGAGGCAGTATATCAATACAGGTTTCGTCTTATCCAGTGCCGCTACCTGCTTTTCAAATTCATTGCTGTTAATATTGACGTTCAAGGCACCTTTCACATGATTCTTCTTAAACTCCTCTGGCGTTCGTACGTCAACAACCTGGCCCTCCGGAGTTTGATTAAGCTTCATTTCAAATTCTTCCACAGAAAGTTTTTCTTTGTCCTGCGCACACGCTGCAGACAATAAGACAATCGTTGTGAGTATGGCAAAGCCGACCTTTCGTAATGCGTCCATGTTCGTGTATTTTAAGAATTCGTATGGTCTTGCAATAATACAATTCCGTTTTTGATTTAGTTCTATTGTTTCATGCACACCACCCCCGGCGATAGCGCTTCAAAGAAACTTCAGCAGGGAGCAAAAATAAAAAGAGTAAGAAGGCATAACCTCCTTACTCTTGCATCTCAGACAACGAGCATTACTGTTTCAAAAATCTTTTTACAGCCATGCCACGCTTACTGCGAATGATCGCTATATATATACCTGCCGGTATGGACGATACTTCAAGTGCCCCGGCTTTCAATTCACCATTGAGAATTTCTTTACCGGCTACATCTGTAATTTTTATCGGAGCTTCGCTTACACCTTTAACCCGTAACTCATGCTTAACCGGATTGGGGAAGATTTCGATTGGAGATTCGGATTCTGCTGCGAATGTTTCCGATACGGCACTTCTTGCTCCTGCACACGTAGTGCCAACGGTATAGCTATGCGGGTTGGCACTGGAGTTACGTTCTGTCGTTGTATTGCCTACGCGATAGGTGAAGTAAAACGTAAGCGCACTGCCATTGCTTTGTACCTGCGAGAATGTAAAGTTACTTCCGGATTGGGTCATCGCATAACCAGCATAACCACCGCTGCCTGCTTTTACATAGATGATGGACAGTGTACTTCCCTGGATAGGATTCAACGGTATAAATTTCCAGGTAACATTGCCGCCTGATGTAGAAACTTCGTAGCTGTAATCACCATTCGCTGCTGTGCCGGTACATACGGTGCTGCTGGTGCCTGGCGTTCCGTACACTTCAAGTTCAAATATAGAATAACCGTATACCGTGCCGCGCGCTGTACCGTTGATGCGAACGTACCGTCCACTACCACTCAAGCCAGTGTGATCGTTAACCAACGCAGTGTTGTTCGTAATGGATTTTATAGATGTCCACGAAGAAGCGTTAGACGATACCTGCACCTGGTAATCTTTACCGTATGCAGCTTCCCAGGTAATTTTTACACGATTGATGTTATAGGTTGCACCAAGATCAACATATATCCACTGCGGATCGCTGAATGCGCTCGACCACCGTGTACCCGCATTACCATCTACAGCCGCTGCACCGGTTAATGTAGCGTTCTCTGAAGAAGATACCGTAACCGTTTTATTCAAGGCAAGATTCGTTGCCGCTGCATTTACCGTAACAGAAACAGAAGAAGATGTAGTAGATGTATTACCATTATCGGTTGCCTTTGCGGTGAGCACTTTTGTACCGTTTGTTGCGTTTGTCCAGGTATAGGTATAGGGTGATGATACATCTTCACCAAGCTTTACACCATCTGCATAAAACTCTACTTTACTTACAGAGCCATTGGCATCTGCTGCTGTCGCGTTTATGGTAATGGACTGCCCTTGCGTGAAACTTGCACCTGCTGCCGGTGATGTGATCGAGACGGTAGGCGGTGTATTGGTAACTGCACCTCCGCTATAGTATATATTGTCGATAAAGATATCTACGTTCGCTGCAGGAGGATCTGCTACTACCATAAACATTTGCTTGACAGAGTATAGATCAAGATTATAAAAAGCACTGAACGGTATAGATACTTCATGCCAGTTGCCATCGCGAACCAGACCGTATTGCTGCCCGCCATTTACAAAGTCGATCCAGCTGTCACCAAAGGCTGTACTGATACCGACTTTAAATGTAGCCGTTGACGAAGTCTTCATATGAAATTTAAGATGACCACCGGCAAAGCTGCTCATGTTCTTGTAGTCGGTAGCGATACCCATTCCGAACCATGCACCGGCATTGGCACGATAGGCCATTACCTGACTACCTTCGTATGGTGTTGCTGATATAGGGGTAAGATTGTTCCAAAGGTATAAATTGGCGTCTACCCCGTACGTTAGCCGGTTATTCACCGGAGTATTCTCGGTATATACACCGAAGGTTCCGGATTGAGCATTGGCACTGCCCAGGTATAGTGTGCTTCCGCTATTCTGATATAAACGTATATAGTCAATTTCCATTTTACCGGGCATTGGCGCTGTTATACCGGCAGCCGACATAACACCGGTATAGGTTCCGCCAACAGCAAGATTGAGTATAAGATAATGCGGTATATGAAATTCTTCCAATGAACCACCGGCTATATCCGATATAGCGAAGTCGAAGAACTCAATGTTATCTATGAAGACACGAATGAATTGAGAATCCCACGTGAGTTTATATACATGATAACCCGTGGTAAGATCGGAGGCACTGGTATAGTCTTCACCGAAGTCAGCCTGCGATCCCTGGTAGTCCCAATGCACGGCAGCACCTGCCCTGCGGTTGGTAACACCGGCCGCTATAGCCGCGGCTGATCCCATCTCCATCATATCAATCTCTCCATTGGCAGGCCAGTTGCCGGTAGTACCCAGCATCCAGTATGCCGGCCACAAACCATTGGCAAGGTTAGGCACTTTGATGCGTGCTTCAAGTGTGCCATACTTGAAATGCATGCGACCTTCGGTCTTGAGACGAGCAGAAGTGAATTCGCGTGTCTGAAAATTTTCACGCTTCGCTTCAATCACCAGGTTGCCGTTTTCGATTCTCGCATTGTCCGTACGACTGGTATAGTATTGCAACTCACTATTGCCCCAGCCGCATAGACCACGTTCGCAGCCATCACCAAAATCAAAGGTCCATTTGTTACCATCGATAGAAGGTCCGTCAAAGTTATCCTCCCAGACTAACGTCTGCGCGTATAGCGTTGCCGATGCAAGGCAACCGATTAAAAGTAGCCACACCTTTCGCAGGTGTATAGTTCCGTAATTGTTGTTCATACATTTTGGGTTTACTGGTTGAACTCTTAACACAAACGTTTGTGTTAACCCAAAAATGGACAAATACGAACCGGCAAGTCAATTAACCAACTACATCAAAACTGTCTCAACAGAAGAAAATCGACTACATCAATACTACATCACTGTTTGTAAAATCGTTGAGAATAAGATGCCTGGGCTATATATAGTATTGATGTTGGAACAGAGGATGAATTAAGAA
>CAMLLI010000539.1 GCA_946480685.1 uncultured Flammeovirgaceae bacterium
CGATCAAGAGTGAAATGAAAGAAGTAAAGAAGATAACCGATTACTCTCCGCAGTGGGTTATCATTATGATCGCACTTTCGTTGGGACTTGGTACCATGATCGGCTGGAAACGCATCGTAAAAACAATCGGTGAGAAGATCGGTAAAGAACATTTGAACTACGCACAAGGTGCCAGTGCCGAGATCATCGCTGCGAGCACCATCAGTATATCAACATATCTGTCGCTGCCGGTAAGTACAACACACGTGTTGTCATCGGGTATTGCTGGAAGTATGGTGGCCAGCAAAGGTGTAAAGAATCTTCAGGCTGATACCGTGCGTAACATTCTTATGGCGTGGCTGCTTACATTACCCGTGGTGATCATTCTCTCGGGAACGTTGTTCCTTCTGTTCCGCGCTATATTCTAACAGACTTCCCTAAAACAACCTATAGCTATACCTGGTGTATAATATATACATCAGGTATATTTTTTTATACGCTCTGATATTTCGGTTAACGATAACACCTGGTCGGCAGCGCCCAGTTTAATGGCCTCGCGCGGCATACCGAATACAACACTGGAGGCCTCGTCCTGTGCTATAGTCTTCGCTCCGGCAGCCTTCATGTTACGCAAACCTTCGGCACCATCGCGGCCCATGCCTGTCATAATAACACCGAGTGCATTTATACCGGCATGTTTCGCCACGGAATTAAAAAGTACATCAACGGATGGCCGGTGACGGTTCACCAGTTCACCATCGCTTACGCGGATAAAAAACATAGTGCCGTTACGGTATATTTCCATATGCTTGCCGCCAGGTGCTATATATACATGGCCGCGCATAATGTGATCGCCATCGCTGGCTTCCTTTACCGTCACTTCGCAAAGTGAGTTAAGCTGTTCAGCAAACGAGCGTGTAAAACCGGCAGGCATGTGTTGTGTTACCACGATGGCCACGTTGTTGGCAGGTATATCTTTCAATATATAGCGCAGCGCTTCAGTGCCACCAGTGGAAGCACCAATGGCAATCACACTGTCTGAGGTTTCATTTGTGGAAGGTCGCACGCTCTTGATAAGCGGTATCTCTTCGCGCAACGGCCTGTTCAACGCCAGGCGTCTAACGGGTGCCATATACGCAGCCTTGATGGCATCGGTAATGCGGATCTTCGATTCTTCGAGGTGAGCCTTGGTAGCGCGGATCTCTGACTTTGCCACCACTTCCACTGCGCCCAGGTCAAGTGCACGCAGCGCCATGCGACTCCCTTCCTGTGTCAGGCTTGAAATGATCACCACGGGCAGTGGACACTGCACCATAAGTGTCTTCAGAAATGTTAGTCCGTCCATGCGCGGCATCTCTATATCCAGCGTGATAACATCGGGAACGTTGTGACGTATTTTGTTCGCAGCAATATAGGGGTCTGCCGCAGTAGCAATTACTTCGAGTTGAGAGTCCGATGAAATGATGTCTTTCAGTGTCTGACGCACCAATGCGGAGTCATCAATCACCATAACTTTGATAGGCCGTTCCATGCAGGTTAGAAGATTACGGTGTGGTATACTTTGGTTATCGTATGACCATAATCCATTTGCCTTCCCATGGGAAGTGTTATACCACGCTGATACGCTGTACCTAATTTTTCCATCACTACATTCATAATCCCTTCACAGGCTGAAATATATCTGATTCGCTTCAGAAAGATGTTGTGATGTGTTCTAAAAATTTAAGAAAGCGCTGCCGGGAGATTAACAGCTTTGAATAAAAAAAGAAAAAGCTTCAGGCCGTCTGCCAGAAGCTTTTCTAATTCCTGTAACCCTAAACCCAAAACCTATAAATGTACAGGAGAATTTTACTGTGTATGCGTAGCAAAGGTATGATGCCAAGAGCCGGTGCAGTAGTCGAAATGAGCAAGTGGATGCTTTTTCTGAGTAAGTGGAAAGTCACCGCTTGCCACCTTCGAAAACTTCAGCCGAATTCGCCTGAAAAGGGATTTGCATGTGAATTTCCTGCACATCATCATGCGGAAAACAAAGGCGCACCTGTGCCTGCATGGCCTGTGCAATTTTGCGTGCCGCATAATAATTGATCAGGTTTGGCGAAATGAGCAGCTCCGAATACAATGACGTTCGCTGCAGTAACGCCTGACGAATGTTACACCCTACTGTAAAACCAGCCGCTCTTATTTGAATGAGCAAACCGGTATCGTTTTTAGAGATGTGACAGTTGATCGTTGCGCCATCATTTCGCGGCAGACTGATGATGTAGAGCATGATGTTATTCAAAAGCGACTGCACGAGGTGTTCATGCACGCCACAGATCTCTGCATGATCGCTGGTAAAATGAAAGTTTACGACATCAAGCAGGCAGTTCAATGCCAGCGTTTCACGAAGTGCTTGTTCAAGCAAAGCAAGCTTCAGATCACCGGATGGAATTTCTGCTTCGTGTGAATCGGCAAGGTATAGAAGTTTAAAGAGACGTTCATCGAGGTTGGCCGCGCATGAATCAAGCATCTCCAGCATCGTATCCACTTCTGAATTGTCTTTACGAAGCTTCATTACACTTACGAGTCCGCGTATAGAAGCGAGTGGTCCGCGCAGATCATGTGCAGCACGGTATACAAAATTATCGAGATCTTCGTGCCGGCTGTCGTGACTGCGTGTCTCTTTGACTTTATCAAGATTCTTTACCTTGAGAATAATATAGCCGTTAATATCGCTTACCAGCCCCAGGTAAAAACCAGATATAGTAAACGCAACAGCTTTGTTATGCCTGCCTTTTAACGTAGCTGTAACTTCTTCAAAAAAACCACGGTTCAAATTACTGAGCAACAGATTTTGCAGGTTCTCTTTATAGTTCAGGAAGCTGATGCTTTTTCCCTGCACTTCTTCCAGCGTATAGCCTATCGCATCGAGCACATCATTGCTGATGAGGTCGATGTCAAATTTATTCGTCAGTATAATGGATTCAACAAAAACTGACGTGAGCTTTTGCCTGATCTCATCTTCCGAGATCAGACTCAGCGAAATATCGGGGAGCGTTGTCATAGTAATTTACCCTTCTGTTTAAGCACATCATACAGGTGTGCTTGTCCCTCTCCTGCTTATACTTACTTTGCAACGTGTACTCCATTCTTCAATTGTGGAAGATTCAATCGCCTGGCCTGGCGGTTGTATAACAGCAAGGCCATTTCCGAATCTTCTATATGATAACGTGCACCTATATATTTCACAATTTTACCGGCATCATCTTTCACGGGCACAATGGTGGCATCTACCCAATAGTAGCTTCCATCTTTCGCGCGGTTCTTGATGATACCTTTAAAGGCTTCTCCCTTCCTGATCGTTTCCCAGAATACACGGAAGAGTTCCTTCGGCATATCCGGGTGACGAAATATACTATGTGGTTTACCGATCAGTTCTTCTTCTTTATACTTGGAAACTTCACAAAGCTTGCTGTTCACCGCGAGGATCGTTCCATGTACATCGGCCTCCGACAAAATAGTGGTGAGTGAAAATACACTCTCGCGAATTTCAAGATCGCGTTTCACGCGCTGTGATTCCGTAAGCAGCTTTTCGGTTTGCTGCTGCAAGGCAACCTGGTTGGTTATATCTTTTGTAAACAGACTTACACCTATAATTTCACCGGCAGCATCGCGTAACGGGTTATACGTAATGAGATAGTGATGATCGAAATAACTGCGCGTCATCTCCACCACTTCTCCGGCCAATGCTTTTTTATAGGGAATCAGGAATTCTTCTTGCTCATCGCCTTTGGAAAGTTTAGTTACGTGGAATCCTACATCGATCGGTATACCCTGTGCACGGAAGGTCTTCAACATGATATCATTCGCCATCACGACATGCAGATTCCTGTCAACCGTAAGAATAGCATCGCTCGTAGCGTTGAGCATGTTGTTGAGATATACTTCTTTGTCTTTTGCTTCGTTGCGTGCATTTACAATCTCGGTAAGATCTTTCGCAAAGCATGCGATCTCAATTACGTTTCCTTTCTCATCGCATATAGGTGAATAGAGATTCAGGAAATGAGACTTCTTTCCGTTGATCTCGATCGTATCATTTACCTGGTACGCTTCTCCTTTGAATGAGCGCTCATAGAATGAACGATGCTCTGCCTTCTTCGCTTCGTTATCGCCAAACAGGGACAGTATATCAAAACCTTTTTCAACAACAACACCGATCTCCGTAAGACCTTTGGTAAACGCCTGGTTACAGCTTACTATTCTGAAATCGCGATCGAGTGTAAAAATTGATTCTGCCGATGCATTCAATATTTCATTTACATA
>CAMLLI010000540.1 GCA_946480685.1 uncultured Flammeovirgaceae bacterium
ATGCGGGTGAGGGTCTAATCACTAAATAACCCTGAACCGGTATGGATACTTTAGAAAACAGGCTTCAAAAACGGATACACGTTTCGCTATATGCGTTACTCTTCCTCACAGGCCTTTTAGGCATCAGTGTGTTACTGGAAGGGTGTACTGATAAATGTGAAGTAACAAACGAGTATACGTTTTACGAGCCGGTATATACTACACTGGCCGAACTGCGTTCCAGCGTGTCCGTTACCGCACCCGAACCCATCAAGACAGTCGGGAAGATATACTATAAAGATGGATTTCTGTTTGTGAATGAGCCGGGGAAAGGAATTCACGTTATCGATAATCGTAATCCTGCAGCGCCTGTAAATAAGAATTTTATTACCGTACCGGGTAACTATGATCTCGCTATAAAAGGCAGCATGCTCTATGCTGATAGTTTTATTGATCTCGTGGTATTGGACATTACATCGCTTGTTGATATAAAAGAAGTAAACCGGTTAGAAAATATTTTCAGTAACTATAACAGCCTCGGTTTTTACCTGGATGCTCAGAAAGGTCTGGTAACGGATTGGGTGGAAAAACGCAACGTATCGATCGAGAAATCGGATTGCGACACACAATTCAATATTCAGCCCTGGGGCGGAGTATACTATGAAGACGGTATAGCGTTAGCCAGTTATGTAAAGTTTGATAAGAGCGCAGCCATCGCTCCGGGGAACGGCTCTGGCCCCGGAGTTGGCGGCTCTATGGCGCGATTCACAATTAGCCAGGATCATTTATATACCCTCGACCTCGGATCGTTACAGGCTGTTGATATTACGGATGCAAAGAATCCTGTAGCAAAAGCGAAGACGTACGTTGGCTGGGATATTGAGACTATATTTCCGCACGAAGAGCATCTCTTTATAGGCTCCAGCAGTGGCATGCATATATTTGATATTACAGCACCGGCTGCGCCTACACACGTAAGCACCTATGCGCACGTACGCAGCTGCGACCCGGTAATTGTTGATGGTAACTATGCGTATGTAACACTTCGTTCGGGAACTACCTGCCAGGGCTTTACCAATCAACTTGAAGTAATTGATATTAAAGATGTAAAGAGTCCGCAGTTGCTGAAGACCTATGCCATGACGAACCCGCACGGACTTGGAAAAGACAACTCCACATTATTTATCTGCGATGGCTCTGCCGGGTTGAAAGTATATGATGCTTCCGATATCAACCTGATTGATAACAAACAACTGGCGCACTATTCAGATATACATGCTTATGATGTGATTCCATTCAACAATACGTTGATGATGATTGGGGAGGATGGTCTCTTTCAGTACGATTACTCCGATCCGAAGAATATAAAACTGCTTAGCCATATCGTTGCGTCCAATGAAGAATAAACTCCTGCTGGGCTTTTGCTTCATGATGACAGCGTTTACGTTGGCCGCTCAATCCGATACGGTTTCGTCAAAACACTCCAATCAGATACGATACTCCAATAGCTTTCATGTCGGAGCTTTGATCGGCAAGAAAGGAAACGGAAGCTATACCTCTTTATCTACGGTACACGGTATACGCTATAACCGTCTCGGTGCCGGACTCGGTGTAGGATATGACGGCTATACCGGCTGGCGCACACTCCCTATAGTTGCCGCTATATCTTACGATTTCGCGAAGGTGAAGAACAATGCATTCTTCGTTCAGTTCAACGGAGGTTACTCATTTGCATATCGTACGGAAGAGTATGAAGATAATCTTGATTATGATATAGATGGTGGACAGACTTTCGCGGGGCTGCTGGGCTATCGTATCAAAACCGATAAGCTGAATATACACATCAGCTCCGGGTATAAATTTCAACGTATCAAGTATAGCTACACACCTTCATTCTGGTGGTATGCAGATGTAGCGGCTCCGGTTACTTCGGTTGAGCGGGATATGGAGCGATGGGTGGTGCAGATCGGTATCGGAATTAATTAGCAAAGGCTAATTGTCTCTTTCATAACCAGTCACAGACTGGTCAATAGCACTGGTGTGTCAGGAGGAACAACTGATCACCTTTTTAGGTAAATGGTTAGTTTTATAGGGTGTCGGGTGTTCCTGCCGGCATCCTTTTTTTATGCTCGGGTGTGAATGGTAGTATATTTATTGTATGCTTCGTGAAAGAGTCTCATCGTCAAGTCTTGCATCAGTCGGGTATGATGAAGATCATGCTATACTGGAAGTAGAATTCCAAACGGGAGAGGTATATCAGTACCTGGATGTACCCGTATCAGAATATGATGCTTTGATGAATGCTGAATCTATAGGGGCTTACTTCTCTCATAATATTCGTCCTAACTACGATTTTCGGCATATTCGCTGAGGTTTGTTTCCCGCAGAACACACAGATTTACGCAGAAAAAATGCATGATGGGATCCATGCATTTTTCTATGTCTAACTATCAATATATAGATGCTTGTAGATAACCCGCGAATTTTTTCAGACACTTCATCGCGTATATCTGCGTGTTCTGCGGGAAACAATTACTGATTCAGTTCATCGATGGCAGTCGCTACTTCTTCCCACTTTTTATTCGCGGCAGCAAGGTCTGCTTCGGTTTTGTTGAAGGTCGACTGTACTTCTTTTAGTTTAGCAGCGTTGCTGAACACTTCGGGACTCGCCATTTCAAGTTCGAGTTTTGATTTCTGTTCTTCGAGCTTGCTGATCTGCTCTTCTGCTTTCTTCAACTCTTTATCAAGCGTTTTCAGTTTCGCTTCGTTGCTCGGTGTCTGCGGTTGCTTAGGTTTTACTTCAGGCTCTGCTTTCTTCGGCTTGGGTGGCTCCGCTTTCACACCGCTTGCTTCATTCTTTTTGCGCCAGTATTCATACTCCTCGTATGTACCCGGATATTCTTTTATCTGTTTGTCTTCTATATACCAGATCTTGTTGGCAACCTGACTTACAAAGTGACGGTTGTGAGACACCACTACAAAGCTGCCGAGGTATTGTTGAAGCGCCTGTATAAGTATATTTTCAGAGATGAAGTCAAGGTGGTTGGTAGGTTCATCGAGGAGGAGGAAGTTTGCTTCCGAGATCAACGTCTTCGCCAACGCTACACGCGACTTTTCTCCTCCGGATAATACTTTGATCTTCTTGAAAACATCTTCATCCGAGAATAAGAAACATCCCAGTACATTTCGCAATTCCTGCTCAGGTTTACCGGAGCCTGCCTGCAACATCTCTTCAAGTATCTCATTCTCTACGTGCAATGATTCAAGCTGGTGCTGTGCATAGAAGGCACGTATTACGTTAAAGCCCATCACGCGTTCACCATCGATAGGTTCTTCACCGGCAATGATTCGGAGCAGTGTAGATTTACCTTTACCGTTAGCACCGATCAGAGCGATCTTATCACCACGTTCAATATTGATGGATGTATTCTTGAGTATCTCTAATGGTCCGTATGATTTGGAAACATCTTTGAGCGTAATGATATAGCGACCGGGCTGCTGTTTGAATTTGAAACGAAAATTTACAGCAGCAGTATCATCTACAACTTCTTCAATCATATCCATTCGCTCCAATGCTTTTACGCGCGATTGTACCTGGCGTGCTTTGGTTGCTTTAGCTTTGAAGCGTTCGATGAAGCGTTCCGTCTGTCGTATCTTTTGTTGCTGATTTTCATACGCACCCTGCTGGATCTCTTGCCGAAGTTCTTTCTCCTGCAGGTAGAAGGAATAATTTCCTTCATAGGTAACGAGTTGCTGTTGCGTAACATCAACTGTTTTGGTAATCACATTATCAAGGAAAGTACGATCGTGTGATACAATGATCACAGCACCATCATAATTACGAAGGTAATTTTCAACCCACTCAATAGAAGGTAAGTCCAGGTGGTTGGTAGGTTCATCGAGCATGAGCAACGATGGTTTCTCCAGCAGCAACTTCGCGAGCATCACGCGCATGCGCCATCCTCCGGAAAATTGTTTTAGCGGACGATGTAAATCGGCTGTAGCAAAACCAATTCCTTCGAGTACTTCTTCGGCTTTGGACTGAATTGAATAACCATCGAGATGATCGAACTTCTCCTGCAGCTTCGCACGGAGTCGCGCTTCATCATGCAGGTTTTCACGGGAAATAACCATGGCAAGGCTGTTCGCGCCATCACCCGAGGTGGCCACGTGCAGTTGCTTGCCCACCACCGACAGCTCATCCAGCAATTCCAGCACGGCATCTGCGCCACGACCTGCATTCAACAAAAACAAATCCTTCTCACTCGCCACGCCCACCACACGCCCGGGCACATTGG
>CAMLLI010000541.1 GCA_946480685.1 uncultured Flammeovirgaceae bacterium
ATACCATGTTTATCAGCCCAATAGTAATGAATGAAATAACTCGCATAGCGCTGGTCCTCATGGCAAATGTGACGGAAGTAGTTGGAAGTATATATTCCAAAATCAGAGTCGGTGAATGCCTGCGCAGGATAACTCTGAAAGGACTGCCACTGTGCAGTCTGCTCCCAGAATGCATTACCTCCATTACCCCCGAAGCCATACCGAAAGCCCGAGGTTCCACCAAGATCACAAAATACCTGGTATTGAAAACTGTGTCCTATTTCATGTGCTATAACAGAGCCAACCGGTTTACACGTGCTCGGACTTACCCATAGTGCTCCAATGGTATTATCATATCCTGATCCGGTGGCGAGCCAATCCGTTTGATAGTATAGGAAGATGAGCATTTTGTATTTATCAAGATTGGATTTACCAACACCAGTCTCTGCAAACTTCAGCCTGGTAATGTTCATCGCGTAAAATGACTCCGCCTTCTGAAGTAAATCTGTGATGTCCACACGGTACGCTTCAGGCGTTGCTGTTGAGCCCGGATCTTTATCGCCATAGCCAGCTGCCCAGAAAACAATGAAGTGTTCAGACTGTCTGCTGCGCCCGTAATACCACTTGCTTTCGCTTTTGTAAAAGTCATTACTCTTCAACTCTTCGGGTATATAGATCTTGCTCACATCAACCTTGGAAGGATCAACGGCAGTTACTGAATCTGTATCAACCGTTTTTGTCTCAGGATCGGCATCCTCACTGTTGCATCCCCCGCTTGAGAAACATAATACCACAATCAACGTGAAGTATACATGCATGCGATGCCAGATCATACTATAGGCCGTTTTGTAAAGAGATTCCATCATGAAACGCTGTTTAGAGGCTTTAACTATATTTCGGAAAGCAAATTGATTAAGTGGTTATCCTCAATCCATTATTGTTTAAATGTAGTAACCAGCGGCAAGACGTACTTTACTGATATTAACCGGCATCGGTATTATTTCAACCTAAGTATAGGCATTACTTTCGAATGTAAGATATATCGCATTTTGTAGTTCAAGTAATTGTGGAATAGCAAGACAGGAAGCATACCACATAACGGGTGTATATTTTGGGGCCCGCAGAACGCGCAGATTTACGCAGACTATAAATACAAATCTTCGGCGTATAGCTGCGCGTTCTGCGGGCAGGATCAACTCTTCTTCAAAAACACAAGCAAGCCGAGTACAGATACACACAAGAGCCCGAAGGCAGAGAGCATCATCACAATATCGCGCACGTTTTTACCGGCCCAATCCATCAGCAAGAATTTATGAAAGATGGCAAAGGTATATCCTTCCAAACGATCACCGCTGTTGATTGATGCCGCTAGTCGTGATGTAGACGTCTCCACATAAAGTGTAGTTTCATCCGGTGTATCGTAAGCGAGCCTGATAACGGGTAAGCGCTTGAATACGAATCCATATTCACGACTTTCGAACTTCGATACTTTCTCTGTCTTTAACAACGTTGCCTCTTCATCAATACCGGTATTGACAGATTCGCCCATCTCGTCACAACACGCAGCTCTCATGTTGGTTTTGTTCATAAGCACTTCCAGAAATTTCTTTCCTAAAAACGCTGCATATTCCGTATCACCGTTCTGCCACACGCCTGCATCCGCGGCATTTATATATATAGTTTGTGCAGGCTCATCGTCAGTTTTGGTATAGAACACCTGGAAGTAATCACGCTTGCTTTTGCGCACAACCGATACATTATATACCCGCTCCCAATCCACGGCCAGCGCGGTTGATGCTACCGACAACTCACGGGTTAAGATGACGGGATCGTACACCATCGCCGGAAGTATATTTGGCTCCAATTTGCGCGTAGCATGAAATGCACCGCTCATGGTAAAGGTTAACGTTATAAACGCTGTAGCGATACCAATCTGTCGGTGATACTTCCGTATACCTTTTTTCTCGCTGGTGCTGTTCAGTTTTCTGAATCGCTTCCAGAATAAACCATAGATTATAATACCGGTGACGGCTGAGAAAAGTATAACGATTAACAACACTACCATCATACTGATTCGCCATGTATCGTTGGTGATCTTTTCAAGGAACGACCAGTTGTGAAAATTATCGAAGACAAAAAGAAATGCTTTGCGCGCATTTGTATTGAACGTTCCCATGCGGCCGGAGGAAGTATCAACATATACATCCATACCATCTATCCGGTCGAAGCTTACTTTCCACACCGGCAGGTAGCGGTTAATGTATTTATACTGCTGATCAAATTCCTTCTGCAAAACGATCGAAGTAATTTTACTGGTCTGATCATCCAGAAAATACCGCGCCATATAGGTTGCATATTGCTGATCACCATCCTTCAGAAATATACCCGTGCTCGCATCGTAGTATCGCAGCGATCCATCAACCGTTTTTACCTGGTAATATGTAGCTCCGTTAAATCGCACCAGGCGAAAGTTCCTGAATTCGTGAACACGATTTTGTGTCAGTACCTGTTGCAGGGAAAGTTTAATCTGAAGAGTATCAACCGGTGCAGGCATCATGAATTCCCGCGCGATGGTTGGCTTAAACCAATGCGACAAGAACGGGTGCATGAGGCCTGACAATGACCAGAAGATTACCGGTATGATCGTAATGAGACCGATAATGCGATGCCATTTGAAAATATTACGTCTGAGTATATCTGAAACGCCTGGTGATACCGGCTGAATAACCTGATCAATTTCCGCAGACTCTTTGAATGATGTGATTGGATTCTGTTCCATGTACTTGTGCGTTTACGAATTACTTACCCGAAAAATTATACTGTATACCAAAAACAAACGTGCGGGGTGCTGCCGGTGTATAGGTAGTCCGATCCGTTGCATTATTACCTCGGGTTGCATTGGTAGAGTAAAGGGCATCGGCAACGTTAAGTACATTGCTATATACTTCGATCCACCGCCATTTATACCCGATCCTGTAATTGATAACATCGTATCCTTCATAGCGAATGGTATTGATCTGGTTTTGATAGTAGCCTCCTACATGTTGCCATTCTACAGACGTGCGCAGGTTGGGCACAAATTTGGGATAGTAATAAAACTCCGTGTTCCAGCTCCAGCGCGGAGCAGCAGGCATTTCATAACCGGCCAGATTTTGATATTGATCGGTTGTCTTGTTACTGATCTGAAAATCTTCAAAGCGATGCAGTGCTGTTGTACCCCCTAAACGAAAGAAGAACTGCTGCGAAGGTTTAACGGTGAGTCCAAGTTCTATACCACGATGGAGTGTCTTTCCTGCCGATTGATAGTCTGTAGAATTATCCGGTTGACGAATATTCAGAAGTTCATTGGTACCATTCATCTGGTACAGGGCAACATCAAGGTATAATTTGTTCTTCAGAAATACAGCCCACCCTCCTATTTCATAATTCTGAAATTGTGCAGGCTTCAGATTATAGTAGAATTCTGCCGGATTTGTATTGGGACGCTTTCGGAAAATTGCTGTCAATGCAGGCGGAGAAAAGCCCTGTGAATAGTTTGCATATATACCTTTATCGCCACCGAGATCATATGTTAATCCAACCTTCGGTGTAAACTTGCTATATATTTTTTCTCCGGCCGATGCATCGAGGTAATTGTTATAGGTAAACGCCATGCGATCGTAGCGAAGCCCGGTAGAGAATCTCAGATTTTTTATCGGAGAGAAATCGTACTGCAAATAGCCCGCTGCATTTTTTATATCGGCATCGTAGTCGGCTAACTTTATATCCGGCCGCTCCTGACTGATGGTATATTTCTCGACTGATTTACCATCGGCACGTAACTGTGCGTTAAGATCGATCTGGTAAGACCAGTAATCGTTAGGTGAATAGTCAAACATGCCACCCGCGATCAAACGCGAATCCATAAAAGCAAACTGCTGGCTATGCTGTATCAATACGCCATAGCTTGTAAAGTTATTTGAGTTGATTTCACCCCGTGCTTTTGAAGGATCGTTGGTAGTGCTGGGTACTGGATTCCATCGAATACCATAGGATGGATTTTGTCCGTGCTTATTGTAACGATTAAAGAGTGTTACAAAAGTTTTAGAACCATTTGTCCAGTCGTGTTCGAGTGTAAGACGCGAACGGTTTGCATCGGATTTACGATAGGTAAAATCAGTCGTGCTTATATACTGGCGACTAAAGAAGGCAACACTGTCTACACTTCCTGCTGTATTGGAAAAATATTTACCGTAGATAAAATTACCGATGATGCGTGTGTGTGGTGTAAAGTGATACTCAAGGCGTGCGTTAACGG
>CAMLLI010000542.1 GCA_946480685.1 uncultured Flammeovirgaceae bacterium
GTAAAGGTGTGTTGAATACATCCCGCACAGGTCTCGATGATATCAAAAAACAATTTGTACTCGATACGAAGATCAACACGTTACAAGAGGCAATGAAAGGCGCTGATGTATTCATCGGACTTTCTGTTGCTGATGCTATTACTCCGGAAGATCTGAACAACATGGCGAAAGATCCGATCGTGTTCGCATTGTCCAATCCAAACCCGGAGATCGATTACAACCTGGCGCGCAGAACACGCGAAGATGCTATATTAGCTACGGGTCGCTCCGATCATCCTAACCAGGTAAACAACGTATTGGGATTCCCCTATATATTCCGCGGTGCCCTCGATGTACGCGCTACGGAAATCAATGAAGCCATGAAGCTTGCTGCTGTGTATGCGCTTGCTGAGCTTGCCAAAGAACCGGTACCGGATATGGTTGTAAAAGCCTATGGCACTGACAAGATACAATTCGGCCGCGAGTACCTGATACCGAAGCCACTTGATCCACGTCTTATTACTACGGTATCGCCTGCTGTTGCTAAAGCTGCCATGGAGTCGGGTATAGCAAAATATCCGATTACAGATTGGGTTGCGTATCATCATGAATTGCAACAACGCATTGGTATCGATCAGAAACTGATGTCGCGTATTATTGACCGCGCCAAGAAAAATCCGAAGCGCGTTGTATTTGCTGAAGCGAATCATCATAAAATTCTGAAAGCTGCACAGATCCTGAAAGATGAAGGTATAGCATTGCCGATCCTGTTAGGAAACCGCGAAGAGATTCACAACCTGATTGAAGAGCACAACCTCGACCTGCACGATTGCCCTATATATTATCCACGCGAGGATGACGATATGGTGAAACGTTATGCCGAAGTACTGTATAAAAAACGCCAGCGCAAAGGTCTAACATACCTCGATAGCGTACGCATGATGCGCGAACGAAATTACTTCGGAGCCATGATGGTGGAGTTTGGTGATGCCGATGCATTGGTGAGCGGTCTTACAAAAGACTATCCGAAAACCATTCTGCCTTCATTGCAGATTATCGGTACAGCAGACGGTGTTGAACGCGTTGCCGGTATGTATATAATTACCAACAAAAAAGGAACGTTCTTCTTTGCCGACACAACGGTTAACGTTGACCCGAATGCACAGGAGCTTGCCGGTATCATTGAGCTGACTGCACGTGGTGTTAAGTTCTTTGATATGGATCCGCGCATCGCAGTGCTGTCGTACTCTAACTTTGGTTCATCGAAAGGTGAAGTGCCGGAGAAGAGTCGCGAAGCGGTTCGTATTGCGAAAGCAAAAAATCCTTCACTGGTTGTAGAGGGAGATATACAGGCAAACGTGGCACTGAACACTGCCTTGCAGCAGGAAACATTCCCGTTCAGTGCGCTGGCGAAAGAAGGAGCCAACACACTTATCTTCCCGAACCTTGCTGCCGGAAATATAGCCTATAAATTGTTGATGGAGATCGGAGGCGCAGAAGCGATCGGTCCTATCCTGTTGGGTATGAAAAAGCCGGTTCACGTTCTGCAACTTGGAAGTTCCATTCGTGAGATCGTAAACATGGCTGCTATTGCGGTTGTGGATGCGCAATTGCACGAGCAGAACGATCACTTATAAAATTGGAAAATTAATAAGATTAGAAGATTTAAAAATTACATATAGTATACTGTTTGCTTCACTTGCAGACGGTATACTATATTTTATATTGCTTCTATGCATCTTTTGGTTTTGTACTGAATAGCCCTCCAAAGCGTGTAATCAACGCTATAGCTGAACCAAACGCACCGATCAGCACATTCAGATCATGGAACAGGTCTTGTTGCGCAATGGCGATAAATGCGATCAGTGCAATCAGTAAAATGATTAACACGGACTGAACTATATTCCAGCTTCCCTTACTGCTTTGTTCCTTTTCCATTTGCAATTCTTCCTCCTCATTTACAACGGAGAGTATAAAGTTATTGAAGCTTCGGTTCATGATCTGCAATGAATCATCGGCTACAATCACTCCTTTTTGAAGCAGCAGGCGAATGGTTTTTACGTTCTTGAGATTTACATACCGGTCTTTCGCCAGATCGTGCAACAGAAATTTCTCTGCATCGGAAAAAGAATTCCAAAGTGAATGATAATATGTATCGGCCAGCTCTTCAATCTTCAATACGAAATTTTCCTGGCACGGATACGTATGGGTTGTCTCATTGGGTATATGCGATGCGAGTGTAGGCAAAAAAAGTCCGTGGTTAAGCTCGGATCGTATAAAGACATCGTCAGACAAAAGCGTGTTCTCTTTCGACAACGGCTGAAAATATAGCACAAAACCACTCAGTACATTTTTCCACATCTGCTCGGCATGTTTATAGGCGGCCCACTCCGGTTTATTCTCGTCCATGCGGTCAAGAGCCTTCTCATAAAACTCAAGTATAGCACCGGGTTGCACAGCAGAAGCAATGATGATCTTTCGGTCTTCGTCTACCAATTGCTGAATGATCTTCAGCTTATCATCATTGATCGTATGGTCATCAATGCCATGTTCAAAATGTTTTATAACAATTACGTTCTGCTTGTTAGCTGGAATTGCTTTCTTCAGATCGGTGCGCAGATTTATAACGCACGAATAATTATTCAGCAATAATTCTTTACCGGCATACGGAAGTCCTACAAGAAATATCCGGTTTTGATTCAGCAGATCACCGTGACTGATTTCAGCATGCGAATCTTTAATAAGCCGGCTGTCTAGCACCACACCTAATCCAAATATATTCCGCACAGCAAAAAGTGTAACGTGATAGATGAGATAGAAAAAACCTAACAGCAAAATGATAAACAACACGAAGTAATTACTGCCTCGCAGATCGAAGTAACTTCGTGTTACGGTATAGTAGCGCGGGTCTCCTTCATCGGGAATAAACATCATGGCTACATTGCATTCATCTTCCGTTTCATACCAACACCATTTGCCATCACCGGCTGCAGCCTGAAGCACCGGAAATGTGTTATTCAGAATTTTACTCAACGGAGGTCGCGACAAAAATTCAAATGTATACCGATGTTTTATAGAGTCCTGTCTATAGCCTTTCTCCAGCGCCTTTGTTTGTTTAAAATTACCGGTAACATCCAGGTAATTACTTTGCTCGGCCAGGGTGTCAATCACATCGTTATAGGCAGTAAGCTCTTTCTTCAGATCAGCATTTCGTTTCTCTTCAGTCTGCGCTATATCCAGCTGAAGATACTTGGTCCATGTAAGCGACTCTTCATGATAGGCCATCCTGTAAAAGCCAATAACGGGCAAAACGGAAACGACTGCGAGCCACAAAAAGATCATCACAAAATATAGCCTCTGCTGATGATCCTTCACGAAATCAAGCGCGGCAATCTTTTTTATACCTCCGATAAAATATCCACTTAACAGGATCGCTATAAACAGCAGTTGTATCCATACCGCTACATCGAACCCGTCTGCGAACGGTGCTATAAAGAAATTGATCAGTACAACCAGTATAACACTCAACCATACAAAGGAATGTCGGATTATTTTAGCATCGGCGTCTTTCTTGAGAATATTCTCGCGCTCGAAGAGCAGGTATTGAAATACAAGTATATAAAGCGGCAGCACCAAAAAGCCGAAGGTAACGGAAGCATTATGATCGATGAATAAAAGTATCAGCAGCACGATCGTCAGCAAGGCAAGCGACAGAATTGAGCGGGTATATTTCTCGCGCATCTCTTCACACAATTCCTTTGACTGCTCCTCGTTCATCTTGCGCGGACGAAGCCAGCTCAGGTAAAAGCGTTTTATTTTCAACTTAGTAGGCCGGTATACACTCACAAATTGCAACAGCAGGTGTATACCAAGAAGGGTGAACATCAGAAACATCAGCATGAACGCATACCCCATGGTGAGCACCAGCGGAGATTTATAGTAATCCAGATCATAGAAAGTCACTAAATATAGCGGCAGGTTGTCCAGCGGCTGTATATACATCTGGTGCGTGCGGTGGTCATAGGGAGCATCCAGTCCAACGTTCATTCTGCCTGCTATAGCAGCGCGCATCTTTTCATCGTGCTCGGTTTCCTCGAAGAAATTTTCCTGCATGTTTCGCTGCCTGTCCGAATGAAACCACACTTCGCCTTGACTATCAATTATACAATAACCAAAACCCGGAGGAAGCAGTGGTGCCATGATAGAATGCAATTTGGTTGACACCGCGAGTACGCTGGCTTTACCACCTGCCAGTGGTAAACCAAAGCCGGCAGCATTGCGACCACTC
>CAMLLI010000543.1 GCA_946480685.1 uncultured Flammeovirgaceae bacterium
AAACTTACCAACACAGTTCCCAAGAATGGCCGTAGACACAATCTTCTATAAAAAGATACTTAGTTAAGTATATAATAAAAAATGATGCGCCAGCATCCCTGGCGCATCTATAGCGAGACGTATACGTGATCCTGTTTACTTCTTACCTCTTCTTCTTGCTTGTTACTTCTTACTTCTTGCTTCTTACTTCTTGCTTCTTCCTTCTTACTTCTTCCTTCTTACTTCTTACTCCTTACTTCTGATGTCTTACTTCTTAACCACCACCGTCTCCACCCCGGTTCGGTTCCCTTGTACCACCCGCACCTGGTAAACTCCATCCGGTATATCATCTACCATAAGCGTAACAAAGGCGTTAGCGCTTTTTTCTTCGGTTTGTTTGATCGTCTTAACAGCGCGACCATATATATCAATCAGCGTTACTTCGAAGGCGTCCTTGCTGTCGGTATCCGGAGCAATACTTAATTCACGTTTGGCCGGGTTCGGGTATACCTTGAATGAGCAGCGTTGTCTTCCAGAGGCATTTTCATTCACTGCAATTGTTGACGCCTGCGTTGTACTGCTGATCACCAGGTGATCGAGGTTTGGTCCGCTGCTGCCAATAGCCGTGGCGCGTATCAGGTTTGTCCCGGCAATCAGTGTGGCAGGTATAGATATAGTCGTCCAGGTAGTCCACGTAGTTGTGCGGGGGAACGTCAACGAGCTATTAATGGTTGTCCCATTTACACTGATAGCCAGTGCACGCGGTGTGTTGCCCATCGAATACCGAAACGTAAGTGTATAATTACCGGCCGCTGGTATAGCGGCAGACCATTGTACATAATCGTTAGATGCATTCTGATAATCAGCAAAACCACTTCCGGTATAGCCGGCCTGGTTGCTCAATACAATCGCACCGGATAGTGTCGCATTCTCAGCCTCCAATGTAACCGGAGCAAAAGTTGTTGTTCGGAATAAAGCGGAAGCCGGAATCGCTTGTTTCGTTATACCAGGTCCGGCATAACTTGCCGTCAATACAGCAGAACCTTGTCGCTCGAAGAACGCAACGGTAAGGCTATGCTTTCCGCGCTTCAGTCCAATCGTTCCCGAGACTTCACGTTCGGCATGTAAGCCATCATTATTGACCACTACGGTTGAACCGATGAGCAACTGACTGCCATCATCCGAACTTGTATAGAACGTATAGGTTCCGTCTGCAGGCACATCGATATACCCGGTATACCGGAATGCATAATCATCTTCACGGTTACGCGGTGTGAGATTGATAGTGGTAAGATTGCCGGTCTCGGCAGGAGTAAGTGCTGCAAAGTTTGGAAGGGCAGACCAGACGCCTTCATAATACGCATACGCTATACCGGCTGTTGTATTTGCAGGATTGTCTGGTTCGCGTAATGAACTGACGCGATACACGGCTGTGTAGGTTATATCATCCACCGGAGTGGAGATGGTTTGTGTAGCACTGCCGCCATGCAGCCAGCGATCAAACTCGTACATTACACCACCCGATGTTTGAGGCGATACAACGCCGATGGTGCGTTGTATACCCTCCACGCTCAGATCAGAAGTTGGTGTGGTAACCGGTTGGCCATCCAATGTTACTTGCAAACCAGCCGGTTGCGTGGCTAGATTTATAGTAGACTTCCGTGGAAGTATATCACGCTGCACCGTATCTTTTAAACCTTGTGAATCGGTTACGATCAGATATAACCGGTACCATACGTTGTCTGCAACTTCACCGCTGGTGGGTATAGTAACCGATCCGCTCTTGACACCCGATGCTATAGGAGGTCCATCGTGATGGTGCGTATCATGGTGGAAATGCACGAGCCAGGTAAATGCACTTGCCGGCAATGTTCCATCTTCTGCATCGGTAGCATCGCCTGAGAAATTAATTACATCACCACCGCGGTATAATGTACCTGCAGCCGGTGTTGTAATGGTAGCAACGGGTGCTGCGTTAAACGTAGTAACGGTAAGCGTGGCTGCATTGCTGGTAGCACTGCCTGCTGCATTGGACACGATAACACGATACGAACCGGCATGTGATGTTTGTGCACTGGCAATGGTATAAGTGGATGATGTAGCACCTGCTATATTTACATTGTTCCGCTGCCATTGATAGGCAAGCGGAGCTGTACCCGTAGCGGTAACCGAGAACGATGCAGGTTGCCCGGCTGATACCGTTACATTCGCAGGGTGTGTAACAATTGCCGGTGCAGTATTAACGGTATATATAATTCTGAACAGTGCACCGGTACTGCGCTCGAGGTAATACAGGTTCCCGTCATTCCCTACATCTATACTCAGCGCATCACCACCAAGTCCGGTAGCAAAAGGAAGTCGTGTAGCCGTGGAGCCGGATAAACTCAGCATGTTGATCCAGCGGTTGCAAAGATCCTGGAAGAAATAACGACCGGTATATTCTGCCGGGTAATTTGTTGTGGCTGGATTGAAGAACACACCACCGGTAATGGCACAACCGCGTCCGTCACCGGAGCCGTGCTGGTATGCATATACCGGATTGGTATAGGAGGGATTGGTGCTGGTACCTTCAGCCGCGGGCCATCCGAAATTTAGTCCGCCTGTAGTAGCATCGTTGATCTCTTCCCACGTGCCTTGTCCTACATCATTTACAAAGATTCTTCCGGTGCCGGGTTGTACATCAAATGTATATGGATTTCGTAGTCCATACGCCCAAACTCTTCTGCGTTGCTCAGAACCTGTGGTGAAAGGATTCCCGGCAGGTACAGAACCATCCGGGTTGATGCGCAATATTTTTCCATGATAGGTATCGAGGTTCTGTGCGTGTGCCGAGTTGGCGTTTTCACCAATGGCTACATATAGCAATCCGTTCTTGAAATGCATAGCCCCACCGTTGTGATTGGTGGCAGTGCTTAGCGGATCAAGGTTAAGTATAACAACTTCACTGCCGGGCAGTACCACATCGCCATTGCCGGTAAAACGACTGATGCGATTACGCGAACCATCGGGCAATGTATAGTAAAGATATATATACTGGTTGGTGGCAAAGTTCGGGTGAAGCGCTATACCAATGAGCCCGCGCTCGCCACTTGAGTTTACACTCAGTTGAAGGAAGGGTGTGGGGAGTAGTGCGCCATTCTTGATGACGCGAAGGGTTCCGTTTTGCTGGGCTACAAAGATTCGTCCGTCAGGGGCAAAAGCCATCACGGTAGGATTGCTGATACCGTTAGCAACTTGTACACGGCTGAAACCGGCCGGGAACGTTTGGGCAAACACAGGTGTGCTGAATACACCGAGGAGCAGAAAAAAACAGAGTACAGTTCTCCCTGCAAACGTAGCGTTAAAGTTTTGCATGCAGATGCGTGTTTAAAGTGTTATCATAAGCAGATATATAGTTATTGATTGTAAGTCAGTTTGCCGCAGATAATTTCTCCGCGGTAAAACCGGTTACTTGTTTTGTTTTAATACTGAAATGGTTTCGATAACAATTCAGAAACATTCATTGTATACCGGGAAGAACTCCACGATTCACACGCACAAGAGCGGTATAGAATGGGTTGCTGTGGCCAGTGTAAATAGTAAATGGCGAGTGATAGCCTAAATAATAGTGCCATCCTGTATAGATGAGAATCTGCTGAATACTGACGGTTAACAGATGGGAGCGGTAGAGAAAAATAAGCAAAAAACAAAGTAGCCACCCGTTCGGATGGCTACACTATATATTTTTTAAAACGAACGTTTCAACTTCTATTCTGTTTTTTGAAAGAGCTTTACGTCAAGTTCCGGGTTGCTGAGTACAACCACATCGCTGATGTCACCGAGAACTTCATCGATGAGGCCAAAGTCTTTTGCTTCAGGTGCGCTCATGAATTTATCGCGCAGGAAATACTCTTCAATTTCTTTCCAGGTATGTCCCGAGTGTTTACCCATCAAATGAAAGAGCTGTGCCTGTATGCGCTCTTGTTCGCGGGTAGCAATGCGCACGTCTTCGGTATAACCTTGCGCTCCGCCACCGGTAGGGTGCATGTGAATAGTGGCATGTGGCAATGCATATCGTTTGCCTTTACATCCGGACGTGAGCAATGCCGTGCCCATACTTGCTGAGACTCCCACCGCCACCGTAGAGACGGGGGCCTGGATCATTTGCATGGCATCATATATAGCGAGGCCGGCATATACACTTCCTCCCGGACTATTAATATATAGGCTGATCTGTCTTTTCTGATCAATGCTGTTCAGGTATAGCAACTGTGCCACAATAACATTGGCTACAGCATCATTTAT
>CAMLLI010000544.1 GCA_946480685.1 uncultured Flammeovirgaceae bacterium
AACGGAAAATGCGATGCGAAATATACTGACAGCCGAAGGGACCAAGTTTCAGTATATAGATGGTGTTGAAGATGTGCAGAAGATAAGTCCGGATGCATACCGGTATGACCAGTTGTTTCTGGATCGTCCGGGGAACAAAGAGATTCAGTTAGATTTACTATACGACTATCGTAACAACCTCACACTATATCCGGTGTGGCAGAAATATCTTCGCGAGCATCAACCTCGCACATTAATTACCTGGGGAAAGAACGATGCTATGTTTACAGAGAAAGGCGCACAGGCCTATAAAAAAGATCTTCCGAAAGCAGAAATACATTTATTGAATACGGGGCATTTCGCGTTGGAGGAGTTTCATATGGAGATAGCTGCGTATATAGATAACTTTCTAAAAGCTGCGAGCTTTTAGCTGTGAGTTATGAGTCTTGTCAGCGTTCGTTCTTTGTTAAGATTGGAGGCAGGAATCGTGTTTTATGCGTCAACTGCTGAGGGGGCAGCTGAGAAGTATTTTGATTATCTTTGCTTCATGAAAACAGTTGCCGTAAATATTAATTTCAAGAGAATGTCGGTTGCGTTTCGTGAGCACGTAAGACTAAAGGCAAAAAATGCCGGTAGTTCTATCGTGTATCTGCAAGGTGACAAACTTGTTGAAGAGAATTTTTCGAATGCAGATAAATCTCAATCTGCAAACAAGCCGTTGATCGACAAAAAATAATGGCTACGCTATATATCCTGGCTGGCCCAAACCTAAGTCAGCTAAATAAATATTCAGACTTTAAAATTTCTGCCGTGTATCCCGTGCGTTGTGAGCCTAGCCTACTATAATTTTTTAAGCGCGCATAAAATTTATATCTCCTTCATGCGTCTATAGTCATCCGGACTTTTAAAATTACCAGGACTGTCTGAACCATTGAGCTTGTATTTCGGGCGATGGAACGGGCAGTCCAGGTTCTTTTTGAGGTGCTTCAGTATTATTTTTTTATGACGCGTGAACTTTTTCCTGACAATTTCGAATTATGAGTATTCAGGCGGATTGAATTGAGGGGAAGTTTGTAATTAATTGTCTAGATCACTATGCAGAACTTTACCGATACTATCATTCCAGTATATAACCTTCGTGCTTGTACGGGAGCAACAGACTTTGCTATCATGCGTATGGAGCCCTTCGAAGTGTTAGGCAAGCTACAGGTTCCTCACCGCCAGGAAGGTTATAACATCACATTATTACTACAAGGTAAAGTTACCCGCTATATCGATTTCGAACGATATGTTATTGAGGCCCCTGCACTTATATCAGTTGGGCCGGAGCAAGTACATCAATACGAATGTGCTGAGGATGCACAGATGATCTGTATATCATTCAGCAGTGATTTCCTGATACATGAAATGCGCGGCTGGGTAATGTGCTGGGAGTGCATGTTTGGCCACGTTGTAATGGATATGGATGATGATTCACTGCGGGAGTTACTGGTATATACCGACCTGATGATGGAGGAGTTTCACAGCAACAAACCGAAGAAGGATGTAGTGATCCGTAATCTTTTGAACGCCTTTATCGTTTGCAGTGCGCGTATGCGCAATACTAGTCTGCCGGTATTGAATATGGATGCTATGCAGAACAGACTCGTACAGCAATTCAAAGTATTGGTCGATACACATTTCCGTGATAAGTCACAGGTAGCGCAGTATGCCGACATGCTATATATAACACCCGGACATTTAAATGATGTCATTAAAGAAACGGTGAATAAAACTGCCAAGCAGGTAATTGATGAAAAGCGTGTAACCGAAGCAAAACGATTATTATTCTGGGGTAACTATAGCTTGAAAGAAATTGCGAGTCATCTTAACTTTGAAGACGATGCATACTTCAATCGCTTCTTTAAAAAGCATACAGGCCATACACCATCACTCTTTCAGCGGACAATCCGGGAAAAGTACAATTAATACCGGGATATGGTAAGTTAATAAATCTGTGCTGAGGCTAACTTTGTTTCACCAATCACGTTCAGAATGAACATATATAGTGAAAAAAGTAAAACCTTTTCTCACACTTCTTCGTGAAAGACTTCCTTCTGGTGCTGCAGGGGAAACTAATAAATAGATTTAATGATGATTGTTTTGAAATGGCGAACGAGGGTTAGCTAAACCTTTATTCACCCAAACCTAAATTATTTTTTTACTGTGTATATAAATGAGATGTATATGAAAAGGTCAAGTCACAATTCTGTAACCAAAATGTTGACGGTGCTCGGTAGCATCGGTCTCGTAGTCATATTAAATAGTTGTACAACGTCATCCGGTAACTCAGGTGGTATGCAAATGCCTACGCCAACATTACCGGTAATTTCTGTTAGCAACCAGGCAGCTACAACATTTCTTGAATTCCCCTCTACTATAGAAGGTAAAGTAAATGTTGAGATCAGACCGCAGGTAAGCGGATACCTCGAGCGTATTTATGTAGACGAAGGCGCTTATGTGCGCGTAGGCCAACCGTTGTTTGGTATCAACGACCAGCCGTACCGCGAACAAAATGCCAATGCACATGCAGCGATGCTCGCAGCGCAGGCAAACGTGGAGAAAGCACAACTTGAAGTTGATCGCCTGACTCCGCTTGTGAAAAACAATGTAGTGTCTGAGATTCAGTTAAAGTCTGCTGAAGCAAGTCTTCAGACTGCCAAAGCAAATCTCGCGCAGGCAAAGGCACAAGCCGGTAACACACAGATCAGCCTCGGTTACACGGTAGTGAAAGCTCCCGTAAGCGGATATATAGGACATATACACCATCGCCTCGGAAGTCTGGTAGGCAGAGGTGAAGATCTTCCACTCACAGTATTGTCTGATGTAAATGAAGTATATGCATACTTCTCTATGAGTGAGATCGACTTCCTTCAATTCAAAGCGCGCACGCAGGGCAATACACTCGAAGAGAAGATCAAGAATCTTCCGCAAGTAGAATTGATGCTGGCAGACGGAAGCGCCTATACCGAAAAAGGTAAAGTAGAAACCGTAGAAGGTCAGTTCGATAAAACAACCGGTGCGATCAGTTTCCGTGCAACCTTCCCGAATGCAAAAGGATTGCTACGCTCCGGTAATACAGGTCGCGTACGTATACCAAGTGTACACGACAACGCGCTGGTAGTTCCGCAGGAAGCAACATTCGAACTGCAGGATAAAGTACTGGTGTTTGTGTTGGCAGATAGTAACAAAGTAGTAAGTCGTCCGATACAGGTAGAAGGTCAAACCACCAACTATTACTTTGTGAAAGACGGTTTGAAAACAGGCGACAAGATCGTTTACTCGGGTCTGAGCCGCTTGCGCGATGGTGCTGTGATCAATCCACAGCCATTGTCACTCGACAGTTTGCTGAAATCAAAGCCCCTTTAATTCTATCGTTTAAAGAAGGCGTGAAGTAAAATTTTATACAAAGCCGGGTGGTATAAATCACCCGGCCACTAAAACTCTGTCTTATGTTAAAAGTATTTATAGAGCGGCCGGTGCTGGCCACCGTTGTGTCGATCATCCTCGTGTTACTCGGAGGACTCTCGCTGATGAACCTGCCCGTAACACAATTCCCGGATATAGCTCCGCCCAGTATACAGGTGGCAGCGGTATATCCCGGTGCTAACGCTGAAGTGGTAGCGCGTTCAGTAGCCACTCCGATAGAAGAGGCTGTGAACGGTGTGGAGAACATGACGTATATGACGTCTACCTCCAACAACGATGGTTCCATGATCCTTACAGTATATTTCAAGCTGGGCACGGATCCTGATCTCGCTGCGGTAAACGTTCAGAACCGCGTATCAAAAGCTACAAGCTTGCTGCCGGCTGAAGTTGTACAGGCCGGTATATCTACGCAGAAGCAGCAGAACAGTATGATCATGGTGACGAACCTGGTGAGTGATGAGAAAATGTACGATGAGACATTCCTTCAGAACTATGCCAAGATCAATATTATACCGGAAATACAACGTGTACCCGGTGTAGGACAAGCCATGGTATTCGGTTCGAAAGATTACTCGATGCGTATCTGGCTGAAGCCCGATCGTCTTACTTCATATGGATTGTCCGTGCAGGAGGTACTCAATGCTATACGCGAACAAAACGTAGAAGCTGCTCCCGGACGTTTCGGTGAAAACAGCCGTGAATCATTCGAGTATGTTATCAAGTATAAAGGTAAACTCAATGAAGGCAAGCAATACGAAGACATCATTCTGCGCGCTGACGCTGATGGTTCTGTACTTCGACTGAAAGATGTAGCC
>CAMLLI010000545.1 GCA_946480685.1 uncultured Flammeovirgaceae bacterium
TTCACCATTAGTTGCAACACCTCGTATTCACGTGGTGTGAGTTTTAGTTTTTCGAGTTCCGCGTGGTCAACCTGAAACGGGACTGGTTCTGTGATACGCTCTTCCTTCACAACAACTGTTTCAATCTTTCTTCCGCGCGTAAGTTGCAAGGCTATCCATATACCAAGCACGGTGAAGAGTACGGCAATGAGACCTATGTAAATATCGAGCGAGTTATCAACAATCAGGAAATTCCATTGCAGCCACTTGAGCAGGAAAACGAGCACAGCAATAGATAGTCCATACACACCAATGTGCCTGTATTTACGAAAGATGGTCTTGAGAGAATACATTTTGCTGCACGCGTTGAAGAATTCAAATATAGTTTTGTCGGTTGCGCCCCGCAAGTGGTAACTACCAAAAGACTTTATTGCAAGTGGTGATGATAACTGCTTTCCCATCGTAAAGGACCAATGCCATTATAGTATGTTCATTATTGCACACGGCAACATTCATTTGTGAACATTCCCACAGGCCTATCCTCATAAAAAGCTGTAAGAAACGCGTATCGCTGTATTGGCATGTACTTGGATATATAGTAGTAATTAAGAAGAAGAGACCATCGATATACCAAATATGAACCCCTTAAACTATACCAATATGTTCCGAAATATAGCAGCTGTACTCGCATGTATATCTATAGCACATGTGGCTGCCGCACAAACACGACCACACGCTGCTAAGTCTCCAACTTTGTACGACACGATTGTTTATATGGATAGTATATGGGAAGATTCCTATAATAACTGCAGGATCGACAAGCAGGAAGAACTGATATCAGACGACCTTGAGTTTTACCACGACCAGGGAGGTCTGATGACTTCAAAGAAAGCATTAATTGAAGCTTTGAAAAAAAATATATGCGGCAAAGTAACGCGAGAGTTACAGGCCGGAAGTATAGAAGTATATCCTATACCAGGCTATGGCGCTGTCGAGATGGGACTTCACCGCTTTCATAGTAAAAATGATACTGGTGACGGAAAGTATGCAAAGTTCGTTCACCTGTGGCACAAGGAACACGGCCGATGGAAAATTACGCGCGTCATCAGTCTGCATTAAAAGCAATGTCTCATTTACCGATCTCTGAAAAGATTAGTAAATTACTTTGCCGTTTATCAACAGACAACATGAATCACAATGCTAAATCAATCCGCCCTTTCATTGGGGCGCGGGACTTTACACTATCCCGAAGTTTTTACAAAGACCTGGGATTCGAGGAGCATGTGTTAACGCATAATCTCTCGCTCTTCAAAACCGATAACCTTGGATTTTATTTACAGGATGCATACGTCCGCGATTGGGTTGATAACACCATGATCTTTTTAGAAGTTGATGACGTGACTCGCTACTGGAATCAACTCGTGGCATTAGACCTCACAACCCGGTATAAAGATGTCAGACTCGTCCCGATTCGTGAACTCGATTGGGGACGTGAGTGCTTCCTCCACGATCCATCGGGTATACTTTGGCACTTCGGCGAGTTCAGGTGAGCTGGAAGATTTTAAGATTGGAAGATTAAAAGATTTGAAGATTGAGACGCATCTCCATTTTAGCAATTTTTCAATTTTATTAATTTTCCAATCTTCCAAGTTTCGTATCTTCCAATTTTCGTATCTTCCAATTTCCCTTCCCCCTATGAACGAGATTAAAAAAGAAGACATCAAACAAGAGGTATTCGATCTTTATGATGATTATGCTCATAATCGAATTGACAGACGTGACTTCATGCAAAAACTTTCCACTTATGCAGTAGGTGGTCTGACTGTTTCTGCGCTAATGAGTTTTCTCATGCCTGACTATATAAATGCTATTCAGATTCAGGCCAACGATCCACGCGTAAAATCAGAGTATATTAATTATCCATCGCCTAAAGGTGCGGGCACGATCAAGGCGTTGCTGTCAAAACCGGCAGACGCTAAAGGAAAATTACCGGGCATTGTGGTGGTGCATGAAAACAGGGGGCTTAATCCGCATATAGAAGACGTTGCGCGGAGAGCTGCGCTCGCGGGCTATATTTCGATTGCTCCTGATATGCTCACACCGCTCGGTGGTTACCCGGGCACAGATGACCAGGGACGAGAGCTGCAAAGTAAACGCGATCGTAATGAAATGCTGGAAGATTTTATAGCTGCATTCGATTACTTGAAAGCACATAAAGACTGTACCGGCAAAGTTGGTGTAGTTGGTTTTTGTTTTGGCGGATGGATCTCCAACATGATGGCCGTTCGTATTCCGGATCTGGCTGCAGCTGTTCCATTTTACGGAGGACAACCTGCTGTTGAAGATGTTCCGAAAATCAAGGCTCCGCTCCTCTTGCACTATGCTGAATTAGACACGCGTGTAAATGAAGGATGGCCTGCATATGAAAAAGCACTGAAAGAAAACAAGAAGGAATATACCGCCTATATGTACGCCAATGCTAACCACGGATTTCACAATGACACTACACCGCGGTACGATAAAGCAGCAGCAGAACTGGCCTGGAAACGCACGATCGATTTCTTTAACCAAAAACTAAAATAGCTGCATTTCAGGGGAAATATATACATAGTATACATCATGATTTGCAGTCAGTTCTGCAAACTGCGCAATTTGCTTATGGTAAGTGGCAATTAATACACTGGCACATTTTTTTACGAAGCGAGGGACAACACTTATAGAAATGTGGAAATCAGAATGTGATGGAAGGATAGAATCGTGCGGCTTGTCAACGGTATCTTTACTCACAGCTCTCTTTCAAATCTATACTTACCGATCCTTTAAAGATGCAGCGCGACAGTAATGAACTGACCAAGACCAGCGAGGTGAAACTTCATGCTATCATGGATGCCACTCCGGAATGCATCAAGATTGTGGCGTCTGATGGAAGCTTAATGTTTATGAACCAGGCTGGCCTGAACATGGTAGAAGCGCCATCGTTCACCGCTATAGAAGGCTCCTGTATATTTGATGTAATCGGTCCCGACTATAAAACAAACTGGATTGACCAGCATAATCGTATTTGCAACGGTGAAAGTCTGAATTGGCAGTTTGAAATCATAGGTTTGAACGGCACCCGCAGGTTTCTGGAAACACATGCAGTACCGCTCCCGAATGGTGATGGTACATTTTCTCAACTCGCTGTAACCCGCGACATCACAGAAAGAAAATTAGCAGAAGATACACTGAAGCGCAACGAGATTATTTTGAAAGCACAAAACCATACACTTGAACTTGCCATGCATGGTGCCCCGCTTCCCGATGTACTGAACGTTATAACGACTGCGATCGAACAACATACCGACCATAAGATCTTTGCTTCGGTTCTCATCATCGACAAGGAAGGAAAATATAGCGCACAAAGATCAGCACCCGAAGTACCCCGCGCGGTATGGGAGAAAGCTGCAGCTGAAAAGCACGAGATGATTGTTCCGGATATAGCATCTTCCGAATTGCCGGACGATTTCAAAAGCAACGTATTGGCCAGGGGCCTCCAGGCTTGTTGGTTCGCGCCTATTGTATCGGTTAACCGTTTCTCGTTAGCAGCCTTCGCTATATTTTATACACAGTCGCAGCAACCGACACGCGAAGATCGCAGGGCCGTGGAATTGCTCGGACACACCACCGGTATGATTATCGAATGGTATCGCGAAGTGCAGGAACGAAGACAAGCAGAAAACGCACTGCAGGCACTCACGCGTGCAACGGCCAATGTTATTTACCGGATGAGTCCGGACTGGAGCGAAATGCGAACGCTGGAGGGAAGAAATTTTCTGGAAGATACCGGGGAGCCTATACGCAACTGGGCCACGAAATATATACATCCGCAGGATCAGTCACTTGTGTTAGAGGCAATTCAGAAGGCCGTTGATACCCGGGGTATACTTCAACTCGAGCACCGCGTACTGCAAGTTGATGGTACCACCGGTTGGGTTCTTTCGCGCGCCATTCCCGTTCTGAATGAGCGTGATGAAATTATAGAATGGCTGGGCACTGCGAGCGATATAACCGAACGTAAACAGGCTGAAGAAGCACTTCGTGTAGCCAGTGATGAAGCTGAGAAACGCAGGAGACTATATGAAGCTATTACCGGCAGTACACCCGACCTGATCTATGTATTCAACCTGAATTACAGATTTACCTATGCGAACGATGCCTTGCTGAAAATGTGGAGCCGCACATGGGATGACTCGATAGGAAGAGGCCTGCTGGAACTTGGCTATGAACCGTGGCACGCAGAAATG
>CAMLLI010000546.1 GCA_946480685.1 uncultured Flammeovirgaceae bacterium
CGGAGTTGGAGGATACGTTCCGGACTATATTCTTACCAACCAGGAGCTTGAGACCATGGTGGAAACAAGCGATGAATGGATAACCACCCGCACGGGTATTAAGGAGCGAAGAATTTTAAAAGGTGAAAACCAAGGTGTATCGGTGTTAGGCATAGCTGCCGTAAAGGACATGCTGGCAAAAACCAAAATAGATCCGAAAGAGATCGACTGTATTATCTTCGCTACGGTTACAGCCGATATGACGTTCCCCGCTACAGCCAACATTGTAGCAACTGCCGTAGGCGCTGTGAATGCTTTTAGTTTCGATATGGGTGCTGCCTGCTCGGGCTTTATCTACGGACTTACCACCGGAGCAAGTTTCATTCAGTCGGGTATGTATAAAAAAGTTGTCGTGATTGGTGGTGATAAGATGTCTGCCATCATGGACTATACCGATCGTACTACCTGCATCATCTTTGGTGATGGTGCCGGATGTGTACTGCTCGAACCAACTACCGAAGATGTTGGTGTAATGGACGCTGAATTAAAGAGCGATGGTGCCGGTGAAGCATACCTGCACATGAAGGCTGGTGGAAGCCGCATGCCTGCATCACACAATTCAGTAGACAAGCGTTTACACTATGTATACCAGGAAGGATCAGCGGTATTCAAATTCGCTGTTACCAACATGGCCGAGATATCTGCACAGGTAGCAGCACGCAATAACCTGAACGCTGAAAATATAGCATGGCTTGTTCCGCACCAGGCGAACAAGCGCATCATCGATGCTACGGCTAATCGCGTTGGCATTGCTGAAGACAAAGTGATGATGAACATTGAGCGCTACGGTAACACTACCGGTGGAACCATTCCACTGTTGCTGTGGGACTATGAGAAGAAACTCAAGAAAGGCGATAACCTTTTACTCGCTGCTTTTGGTGGAGGTTTTACCTGGGGCGCAGTATACGTGAAGTGGGCTTACAATAGTTAAACGTTAAGCGTTACACGTTAATCGTACTGTAGATATATACCCTTACGGATAACGATTAACGGATAACGAATAACGACAAACCGCCCCGAAGCGTCAACTTGTATTTATTTAATTGATTCGTAACTTAATGACCTAATTTTTTTATGGCAACCGTATCCGATCTGAGTAAAGGAAACTTTATGCGCTACAACGGTGAGATCATGCAGGTAGAAGAACTGCAGCATCGTACACCAGGAAACCTTCGCGCGTTCTATCAAATCAAAATGCGTAACGTGCGTAATGGTAAAGTAGCAGAGAACCGTTTTCGTCCGGGTGAAGAAGTAGAGATTCTCCGTGTTGAAACAAAAGAGTATCAATACCTCTATGCAGATGGTGATAGCCTGGTGTGCATGGACAATGTGACATTCGACCAGATATACCTTGATAAAGTTTTACTGGGCGATTCTGTTAACTATATAAAAGAAGGCGTAACCTTGCTGATCGCGTTTGAAAATGGCGATCGCGCTATAACAGCAGAAGCACCGTCACACGTGGTAATGGAAGTACAATATACCGAGCCCGGTGTGCAAGGTGATACGGCTACCCGTACGCTCAAAGCTGCTACACTTGAAACCGGAGTAGAAGTACGCGTTCCGCTTTTTGTAAATACAGGTGATAAAATTAAAATCGATACACGTAACGGTGAGTATATCGAACGTGTAAAAGAATAAACGAAGGATCATGAGCAAAACTCCAGCAAAAACATCCGCTAAAAAAGAAGCTAAGCCTGCGCGGGCAGCAGCTGAATCTGCATCAACCCAAACTGAAATGAAGACATCTGAAATCCGCGACCTCATCGATTTCATATCCAAGTCTGGTTTGAACGAAGTGGATATCGAGACCAAGGAACTTAAACTTCATGTGAAGCGCGAGCCTGATCAGAAAGTATTCAAATCAAGTCCTGTTATTGCTCCTGTAGCAGCACAAACACCGGTAGCAACATCTGCTCCTGTAGTACAACAGGCAGCACAAACTCCGGCTGCACAACCTAAAGCAGCTGCAGAAGCACCGGCTTCCGGCAAGAAAACGATCGAGATCAAATCTCCTATGATCGGTACATTCTATCGTTCATCCAATCCGGATACCCCTCCGTTCGTTTCGGTTGGCGACAAGGTTTCAAAAGGACAAACCGTTTGTATCATTGAAGCAATGAAACTCTTCAACGAGATCGAATCAGAAGTATCAGGTACCATCGTGAAAGCACCCGTGGAAAATTCAAGCCCGGTTGAGTACGACCAGGTATTGTTTGTGGTAGAGCCTGATTAATCTATAGATATATAGTTTGAGGTTCAGAATTTAAAGTTACTGGCAGAAGTGCCGGCCTTAAATTCTGAACCTTTAAAATTTCAACCTTGAACGAACAAGCACTATGTTTAAGAAAATACTTATAGCGAATCGCGGTGAGATCGCCTTACGTGTTATCCGTACCTGCAAGGAGATGGATATTAAAACAGTAGCCGTATACTCTACAGCCGATCGCGAAAGCCTGCACGTACGCTTCGCGGATGAAGCCGTATGTATTGGTGATGCTCCCAGCAAAGACTCGTACCTGAATATACCACGCATCATTTCAGCAGCGGAAATTACCAATGCAGATGCTATACACCCGGGATATGGTTTCTTGTCTGAGCGCGCTGAGTTCTCTGCTATATGCCATGAGTACGGTATAAAATTCATCGGTCCTACACCCGCCATGATCAATGCTATGGGCGATAAGTCTACAGCGAAAGACACCATGAAGAAAGCAGGTGTACCTACTATTCCAGGTTCCGATGGTTTGCTCGGTTCTATTGAAGAAGGTATAAGCCTGGCAAAAAAAATAGGCTACCCGGTAATTGTAAAAGCAACAGCCGGTGGTGGTGGTAAAGGTATGCGTATCATCAACGATGAATCTGAATTCAAGAAAGCGTGGGATGACGCCAAGCGTGAAGCAGGTGCTGCCTTTGGTAACGATGGACTATATCTTGAGAAATTCGTTGAAGAACCTCGTCACATCGAGATACAGGTAATGGGCGATCAATATGGTAAAGTATGTCACCTTTCTGAACGCGACTGCTCTATACAAAGAAGACACCAGAAGCTTGTTGAAGAAACCCCCTCTCCTATCGTAAGTCAGGAGCTGCGCGAGCGTATGGGTGAAGCTGCTATAAAAGGAGCTAAAGCTATAAATTACGAAGGTGCCGGTACTATCGAGTTCCTCGTAGACAAACACGGTAATTTTTACTTCATGGAGATGAACACCCGTATACAGGTGGAGCACCCGATTACCGAAGAAGTTACCGACTACGATCTGATCAAAGAACAGATCAAATCAGCAGCCGGTGTACCTATATCCGGTACTAATTACTTCCCGAACCTGTACGCAATGGAGTGCCGTATCAACGCAGAAGATCCTGCAAACGGTTTCCGTCCTTCTCCCGGAAAAATTATCAACCTGCATTTACCCGGTGGGCATGGAGTGCGTGTAGATAGCCACGTATACGCGGGATATACTATACCTCCGAACTACGATAGTATGATTGCCAAGCTGATCGTAAGCGGCCAGTCACGCGAAGAAGTAATTACCCGTATGAAGCGCGCCCTCAGTGAGTTTGTGATCGAAGGTATAAAAACAACTATACCGTTCCACCTCGCGTTGATGGACAACCCAACGTTCCGTTCCGGTAAATTTACTACCAAGTTCCTCGAAACTTCATTTGATTTTTCTGTGATCAAGTAACCTTTCATCCGAAAGGGAACCACTCACATAATCTAATAGCAAAGGATACCATTTTCGGTATCCTTTTTTGCTTTTTGGATAACTTACTATCCAATAACTCATAAACCTAAATCTGATAACCTTGAAAAGACGAGATTTTGTTCAACTCGCGGGGTTAGGTATTGGCGGGATGCTGTTACCTTTCTCCACTTTGGGTAATCCGGTTCCGGTAGAGGCATTGCTGGATATACCGCTCGATATAGCACAGAAAAAACAACTGGCTGATGTAGCGCTCAACGCAGCAAAATCCTCTGGTGCAACGTATGCAGACATCCGGATCGGGCGTTACCTGAATCAGTTCATTCTCACGCGCGAAAACAAAGTGCAGAATCTTGTTAACACAGAATCGTTCGGTGCCGGTATACGCGTCATCGCCAACGGTACGTGGGGATTTGCCGCTACCAACTCGGTAACTGCCGATGGTATACGCAAGGCTACATTACAAGCTATAGCGATCGCGAAAGCCAATGCTAAATTTCAGAAAGAGCCGGT
>CAMLLI010000547.1 GCA_946480685.1 uncultured Flammeovirgaceae bacterium
CCAGAAATGATGAACCTAAAAACCAAAGTGCAAATTCACTATACTTTCCCGTCAGCAGGAAGCGAGGCAACAGGTAGTACAACGTAAAGTATGTAAAGATGATACGCACTGGCAAGTAGAGCAGCTCTTCGAAAAAAGTCTGGCGGTAATTCTCCTGGAAGCTTCCGTATAGTGTAGCGTAAAACACAAGGTGCGTCACCCAGAACAAAACGTGCTGGAAGATTCTGTTTCGTAAAATGGATGGAATAGCTTGCTTCACAATTCTATACGGACTTGTTGCTACGCGCAGAAGACTGTTCCTGTCTCTACGCGTTAGCTGACAAAGGTAACGTAAATGATTATATCGTACAGGCTACACGGCATCGATTACGCGTTTGGACTCCCTGATAGCACCTTGCGAGGGATGGATGTATGAGAATCGTTATTCGTTAGCAGTTATACGTATCCGTTAGAAGTTAATCGTTAATTGTTACCGGCAGCGCCTTGAAAATGTAAACCGCGCGAATGCATGGGATAGCCCGGCCAAACTGAACGCCCATGATCTGAAACGGCAACAAAAAAGGTTTTTGCCAAGCATTTAGATCATTCAAAACGCAAGTGTTTGTATTATTGCAGCCTTTGGTAAAAAAATAAATGCAGCTTCTTTCTCTTATTAATTTTACAGCTTCGATTCAGGGAGTATTTCTATCGTATTTACTTTTTAATAAGAGATCTGAATCAAGAGAATACCGCGTACTGGCTTTGTTGGTGCTGGTGATGTCAATCGGACTATTAGGAGCTGTGCTGGGGTTGTCAGGATATTACAAGCAATTTCCACATCTCATGCGCATTGGTGACCCCATGGGATTGTTACTGGGACCTTTGCTATACCTGTATATTTATCTTCTTACACAGGGGAAAACGCCTAAATACTTTCTTCTTCACCTGGTCCCTTTTGCATTGTACGTGTCATCCATCATTCCATTCTATACGTTGAGTGCCGTTGAGAAAATTGCATTCGGAGAAAAAGTATTCCTTAACCGGCAGCAAAATGCACTGGTGTTGACCATCCAGGTGGTTCGGTCTGTTCATGTCATGGTCTATATTATTTGGGGGCTTCTGCTGATCAGGCGATTTGATAAATTGCTTGAGAACAATTTCTCCGAAACCGAAAAGATTGATCTCCATAAAAGCCAGAACTTGCTTCGGTTATTTGTTATTACATGTCTGGTTTCCATTGCTATTTTTGTTGCCGGTTTTTTTATCCCGTTTCATTTAGTGATGGCCAATAATCTTGTCGGCCTCAGCATCAGTCTTCTTATTTATATACTGGCCTACATGAGTTGGAGCCGCCCGGAGATCAAAGTTCATCAGCTCGTGTCTCTTTCAACGGGGCAGAACTCAGTATATACAGATGAAAAAAGCCGGAGCACGCTTCATTTGCCGGATGAACACTATCAGAAATTATCAGCACAACTTGAGAAGCTGATTATTGACGAAAAGGTATACCTCGAGAACGAGCTTTCATTGGCACAGCTCAGCGAAAAACTTAACATCCAGCCCTATCAGACTTCCGAACTTATCAGCAGGCAATACCAGGAGTCTTTTTTCGACCTGATTAATCGGAACCGTGTGGAGGAAGTGAAGAAGCGACTTCATGATCCGGCTTTTTCACATTTATCTATTTTGGGAGTCGCCCTGGATTGTGGATTCAATTCAAAGTCGTCATTCAACACCGCATTTAAAAAGTTTACGGGTCAAACACCTTCACAATATCGTAGTATAGGAGGTTCGACTTTCTGAAATCGTACGCCCGGCCTTCGAAATAAGGGCGAATAAGGGCAACGACCTGTGCAGCTTTGCTTCACAACTTTAAAAATCAGAAAGTCATGAAAAAATTAATTCTTGTTTTATTGGTGGTGAACAGCAGCGTAATACTCGCACAACAGACTGCAAATGTTAATCGGGCAATTCATGTAGAGGTTGATCCGATTGCCTATGCTTTAAAAGGGTATTCAGTTCACGCAATCTACCAGGTCAATAAGTTTAGCTTCGATGCCGGTATATTCGGCATCCAGCCTCCTGAAGGATTTACCGGCAACAAAGGCTTCCGTGAAAAGATGAATGGTGCCGGCATTAAAGCACACTATCATTTTAGCGGAATAAAAGGATGGTTCACGGGGCTGAGCGCAGGGTACTCCGACATGGATATAAAACACAAGGCTTCAGGATCAAGCGATACAGGAAAATCAGTGGGTATAGGTGCAGATATAGGATACCGTTTCTTCTTTTGGAAAGACAAGAATGGCAGCCCTACCGGATTATACCTGATGCCATGGGTTAGCGTTGGATATGACGTTTACCAGGAAAAAATAAACATCGCCGAGAAAGACTACAAGCAGCAACCTGTTAGCTTTTTCCCGACTGTACACATTGGTTACCGGTTTAAATAATACTTCCATGAACATACTATTAAAAACAGAAGAAGCAGCTGAACTCGTTATTGCTTATGTGATCACGCTGCTTTCAGGATTTGCCTGGTGGACTTTCTTTACGCTTTTATTTTTCCCTGACTTGTTTATGGTCGGGTACGCAGTGAATGCAAGGGTAGGAGCATGGCTATATAATTTTGGTCACCACAAGGGTGTGGCCATTGTGATTGCTCTTTTAGGATTGTCGTTTTCAAATTCAGTCTGCATCCTGATAGCCGCAGTTTTATTGGGTCATAGCGCCTTGGACCGGCTGCTTGGTTTCGGAATGAAATATACCGATGATTTCAAGCACACACACCTCGGATGGATCGGAAAGTAACATGATTGATTTACTTTACTATATTTGATAGAAAGCCTGAAGTCACTAAGATTTCAGGCTTTAGTTCCGACTTGTCTTCGACTTAACACCCCTTAGTTATATAGTATATAGCATTACCTTCATTCCCGAACGACTGTATTAAATCCAATGTCTCTCTTTCTCTATTAAATCTATTAACGTATAACGGTTAACTGTTAAAGGACAAAGCCTAACTCTAAAACCCGAATGCAGCATCATCCCCCCGCGGATCAGCTCCACCTTCCAGCGTACTATCCGGTCGCACCAATATAGCATCCACTCGGCAGAAGGAGCGATGCGATTTGAAGGCATGTCCCATCTTCACCAACTTCAGACTATCATCAGCCGAGAAAGCATCAAATTCGTTCGCGATGGTATCAGGATGCCATTGGTTATGAAAAAGTTTTGCTGTTACCGCTTCCTGCATGGTCATGTTGTGCTCGAGTACATTGAGTATCGTTTGGAATACACTCGTAATGATTTTAGAACCACCCGGTGTGCCGACTACCATTACTAACCTGCCGTTGCGTTCAATGATGGTTGGCGTCATGGAGCTGAGCATGCGTTTATTCGGCTCGATCTTATTGGCTTCACCACCAATAACACCATACATGTTCGGAGAGCCGGGCTTTGCACTGAAGTCATCCATCTCATCATTCAGCAAAAAGCCTGAGCCGGCAACAATTACTTTCGATCCGTATGCATCGTTCAATGTTGTGGTAACGGCTACGGCATTTCCTTCCGGATCAATTACCGAGAGATGTGTTGTCTGCGGAGATTCATATAGCGCAAGCGAACCTTCTTTGATGGTAGCACTTGGTGTAGCACGATCGGGATCGAACGACTTCATTCGTTCATCGGTATATAATGCATTGGTCAGTTGCTTTACCGGTACATCTACAAAGTCGGGGTCGCCCAGGTATACCGAGCGGTCGGCATACGCTCTGCGTTCTGCTTCCACGAGTAAATGTGTTGTGCGTGCAGAATTCCATCCCCATTCGCGTATAGGGTAGGCTTCTACCGAGCGAAGCAATTGCAGCAACGCAACGCCCCCACTAGACGGTGGCGCCATGGAAATGATTTTATAGTCTTTATACTGACCGATGATCGGTTCACGCCACACCGCTTTATAGTTTTTAAGATCTTCGTGCGAGATAAGACCGTTACCCCGTTTCATCTCTGCTACTATATCATCCGCTGTTTTACCTTCATAGAATCCTGCAAAGCCGTTATCGCGAATGCGCTCCAGGGTGTGTCCTAGATCCGTCCAGCGAATCGTATCGCCCGCCATCCATTTATCACGAAGCAAAAACTCCGGGCGAATTGTATTCTTTCGGATAAGTATATCATTCAGATAATTCAGTCCGCGTGCTTCACGAGCTGTTAACACAAAGCCGTTCAATGCGAGCGCTATAGCAGGCTCCACAAGATCTTTCCACGGAAG
>CAMLLI010000548.1 GCA_946480685.1 uncultured Flammeovirgaceae bacterium
TTGCCTGTTGATTTTTTGGGCCAGGAATACGCTATCGCTATAATTATTTCTAGTGAGTTTGTCTTCCAGGATTTCGCCATACGCTTTGAGCGATGTTAAAGGAGTTTTCAGTTCATGACTCGCTATACTTATAAATTCGTCCTTATGCCTGTCGATCTCCTTTTGCTCCGTTATATCGACAACAACTCCCATGCTTGACGCCAGTTTTCCTTCGGGACTATAGATAGGTGAAACAGATTCTCTGACCCACTTAATTTTTCCGTCTTTGGTCTTAATTCGTTTATCACTTTCGAAAGGTGTACTGGTTTCTGTAAAGCGTTCAAAAAGTTTCTTTTCATTTTCAAGATCCTCATCCACACATTGCATCCAAACCGAGTGGTTTATAATCTCTTCTCTCGGGACGCCAAGTATAGTACACAGGGTATCGTTAGCGAATATAAAGTTGTGGTCCAGGTCAGCCTGGTAGATACCAACGGAAGTTTGAGAACCAGTGCGCGGAATTTTTCTTCTGAATTTCGCAAAGCGGCATCGGCTATCGCCCGCGCTGTGATATCCCTGGCAATTGTCGAAACACCAATCACTTCATCAACATCATTCTTAACCGGTGACAGCATGATCTCCAGGTGGATCAGCTCGCCTCCTTTTCTTATCCGTATTGTATCGTATATCTCAACATCATTACTGTTCCGGATCCGCTCAATGTTAACAAGCAATTGCCTGATATCTTCCGGCAGCATCACCATGGAAAGACTTTTGCCGATAGCCTGGTTTGCCGGATAACCATACAGGTGCTCCGCTGCTTTGTTCCAACTTGTAATGACGCTATTGAAGTCAATTGTTACAATTGAATCCTTCGAGGAGTCTACAATAGATGCAAGGAAGTATCTTTGTTGCTCTAAGGAAGAGGTTTGAGATTCTGTCAAAATTTATCAGTTACACGTTACAGCTTATATTACTGCTCTGAAGCTACGGCTATTTTACCAGCATATCAAGTTCCGGAATACTGCAACGCTTTATAAAAGCAACGAGTAACATCTGTGGATGTTACTCGTTTTAAATTTTCCGCTTGCAGATATACCGCGACTCTTGTCGCGAATATTTCTCGCAAGACTACATATATACTTTCTGCTTTAAGCGCCTGGTAAATGATAGCCGTTTTTTGTCTCGGCTGTTCGTACAAACGCTTTTAACGTACCGCATGTTTTTCCAACTGACTCACCGTATGGGCGGATGGTATAGGCACCAACGGCAGCGGGAACTATAAATGTTTCTGCATAGTGTACAACGAACGGCTCAAATTTACGATCCGGACTTTCAACAATAGCTTCGCGTCCTTCCACGAGGTTAATTACATTGACAACTCCGTTGGTATGATGTGGTACTGTACCCGTAAACCAATGTCTCCGTGTCTCTATAAACTGAAATTCATGCAGGCCGGTTCGCTCTTCGGTCCATCCTTCACCTTCTGCTATTTTTTCGAAACGGTTGATCAGGTTCTTTTTAGTCCATGCTTCCCGGCGGTCCCACTGGATCACTTTTGCTCCGTGACTAATATTGATCGGTCGCGGTTTTCCATCGAGGCCCAGCCGACCCCAATCGAACAGCTTGAAGGTAAATATATAGGGAGTCGCACTGATCTCCAGCACAACGCTATCCCTACCCGAACAATGCACCGTTCCTGCCGGAATCAAAACGTGATCGTGTTTATTCACCGGCCACTTCTGAACATGCTTCTCGGCATCGAACTGCGTTCCTGCCTCCTGTGATGTTTTCAATTCATCAATCATCTCTTCAGGCACGACATCGTCTTTCAATCCAAGATATACATGCGCGCCATCCTTCACATCCATAAGATAATAACTCTCATCCTGTGTATACTCCATGCCGAATTTATCCTTGATATACTCCGTTGTAGGATGTACCTGCAGACTGAGATTACCGCCATCCATCGTATCAAGAAAATCGAAACGGATCGGAAACTCTGCACCAAATCTTTTATATACTTTCTCACCGAGTAACTCAACAGGTTTCTTCAGCACCAGGTTGATGGACGGTATTTCAAATGTAGTATCTCCGAATTTAAGCAAAAGACTGTTTTCTTCAGGCACACAATCAAAACCCCACGCGTAATTAACAGCAGATCGATCGAGATCAACGACCTCTTTCAACCATTGTCCACCCCACGGACCGGGATCAAAAAACGGAACGACACGGAACGGCTGACGCGCAGCAATATCCAATCCCTTGCGCACCAACGAAGCTTCGACCATCTTCGGATGTCCGGGCTTATTGGTGTCTATCACATAATCGATCTTGTCAAAGAATGACATCTTGTGTTTATCCAGCACACGCCAGTCAACAAAGTAAGCCTGTTTATACTGGTGCGAAAACTCTGCGCCTGCATTGGCAACACCGAGGTTATCTACCTGTCCTTTACGCATGCGAAGTTGTATTTCCCATCGTGCCATATCCAGGTATAGCACTATATCCGGCTGCGATGCTAGATAGTTAGCACCTTCTCCGTATACAACAACAATGCCCGCTGTTCTTGCTTCGATTTCTTTTTGCAGTGCCGCTACTTTTTTATCATCAAAAAATTTATCGATGGTAAGCTTTGTCATGAAACCGAAGATCTGGTCATCGGTAACATCGGGGTAAACCATCGCAGCTATAGCCTGTGGCTCTTTAAAGGCATCGGTACTTTTTACAAAGAGATCGTAACGAAGTTGTCTTCTCAGCTCGGCTTCTGCTTCGTGGTGCAGCACACCCTGGTAGCAGTCGATCACTATTACAATACGACTCTTTACCTTTGCCGCTGCAACACTGTTAATATAGGTTGCTATATTACTCCACCCGATGATGCAGTCTTCACTCGTCTGGCTAACCTGAATAAAAGGATGTTTATCAAAATTTGATTTCATAGCATCGTTGTCTGGGCTTTCCTGCCTTCGGTTAATACATGATACATTCCCAGCAGCGCGGCAGTTTGAGGATACGCTGCGGCCAGCAATTGCGGAGGATTATTTTTAACCCAAGCGTGCGTGGTGACCATACGTTGAATATAGGGTAGTAAAATATGCTGACTCTCCATGATACCGCCTCCGATAACAACCCGCTCCGGATCGAAAGCATGTATGAGATTAATGATGCCCAGCGACCATGCCTTGAGACATTTATCCCGGACTTGTGTAGCCAGTATATCTCCCTGCGCTGCGTGCTCGAACAGGTTTTTAAAATGTATAGTTGATTCTTTCGATAATGTGCTGCGCGGAAATTCAGGTGCGTTCTTTACAGCATCTGCCAGTGCCCACGTAGAGCCTTCTGTCTCAACACATCCTATATTACCACAGTTACACAAGTTCCCGTGCACGTTGATCGTCATGTGGCCGCCTAAATTTCCGGCTGTAAAATTTCTTCCGGACAGCAGGCGTCCATCCATCATAACAGCTGAGCCTACACCGGTTCCAAGTGTGATGAGCACAAGATCATTGGCACCTTTTCCATTCCCAAATCTCCACTCCCCGATAAGCGCGGCCTTTGCATCATTCTCTACTGCCACCGGTATATTCCAGCGTGCCGTTGCCCACTGCGAAAAGTCGACATCCTGTGCATCCGGATACTTCACGTATTTGGACAACACTTTATGGCGTATAGTATCAATGATACCGGGGAATGCTATTCCGATTCCCATAGGCTCTGCGTTGTTTGCGGCAAGCAACGCATCTACTTTATCAGCTGTCTCTTCAAGCCTTGTAACCAGATTAACATGAGACGAGGCCGGCAACGAAGCCTGCGCTACCACATTACCATTCCGAATCAAGCCCAGCTTGATCGTGGTTCCTCCCATGTCTACTCCTATTGCAACTTTCACGTTTTACTTCAGGTATATAGATATAGTATATATATTATTGCTTCCAGCTTTGTTCGATTTCCTCGAGGGTGCGTTGTTTGGTTTCAGGCGTTTTTTTCCATACAAACCAGAGCAGAACAATTGCATTCAACATGAATATCCAAAATGTATAGGCACCTCCGACACGCTGCAGCAGTACGGGGGTAAATTGCGTAACAGCCAGCACACCTATCCACAGCACTACCGTACAGAATGACATGGCGATGCCGCGTGTGCGCGTTGGAAAGATCTCCGAGATCAATACCCACGGTATGGGTCCCAGGGACGATGCAAAGCATGCTATATATGCGAGAATAAAAAGTATCAGCCACGGACCGCTGGTGAGATTAAAGTGAAAGCAT
>CAMLLI010000549.1 GCA_946480685.1 uncultured Flammeovirgaceae bacterium
GAGTGCGTATTTTTTTGAGCGTACTCCATATAACCAGTTACGCTCGGTGGTGAGATTATCTTCTTTATCGATCCGCTTCGCCAGCACAAACCATTCATCGCGAATGCCCGCTTCATTCTTTAGTTCGTCCTGATTTTGCGTAAAGCCGATCAGCGATTTCAACTCTTCCTGTAATTCAACCGGCAAAGAATCGATCCGGGTAAATCCTTCGAGTACAAGATATATTCGAACCAACTGATCGAGGAACGATGTCTGCCATCCATCCTGATAAAACGATGTATCACGAAGCGAACGCACCATCGCTGCCAGCCCGGTAGCCTGTGCATCAACCATGCGTCTCGCCATTGTCTCAAAGTACGATGGATCTTTACCCGGTATATTTACCAGTCCGTTGCGTATAATGTCGCCAATCCACAATCGCAGGTCTGCCATACCATCTTCCACCCGTTTCATCCGATTCTCCTGCCGCTTGGCTTGCGCTACAGGATCTGCTTTCTTCTCTTTTTCCTTCTCCTGCTTTTCGGTTTTCTTTTCTTCGCGTTCATTTCGTTTATCCAGCCACCCCGTTACCCAGTCAGGCTCGACAGCCTGGTTAAATAATTTTTTATCACGCGCATATAGCAGCAGCAATCCAAGGCCATGCTTGCACGGAAACTTGCGACTGGGACAAGAGCATTTAAAAGCAATATTGCTGAGATCGATTTGCGTTTGGTACGGAAGTTTTCCGCTTCCCTGGCATTCGCCCCACAATGCGCGATCACTCCATTCACGCTTTCCCCACTTGGAAGGATTGGCTAATTCTTTTCCTGACTTTTTTGAGGAATCATCAGGAGCCATCGCCAGAATTTGTTCTTCAGAGAAATTCATTTGCAATAAACAGGTCGGTCTGGCAAGTATACTTAAAAAATGTATTTGGTGATGACGGATAAATGCTGATTTCCATCATTATTGTGAATCAATTTTAGTATGGAATAAAGTCCTGTCTCTAAAACCAATAACCAAAAAATCAGCAAAGGCTATCCAAAATATAATATGGCTTGTCAGGAATAGAGGACTGGCAGCATCATCCGAAATTAGTCTAAAATCGCTAAGCGACACAGGCAGAAAAAAGAAAATCACCGCCAGCCACTTCATTATACTTAAATGATCTTTTGATTTCTTACGAATAAAATACAAAGTATATACCACGGGTATAACTAAATATGGTAAAGCCATCAATTGGTCTGCACCGTTCAAATGCAACACTTTTAACAAGACGCCCAGCAAGAGGACAAAGAGTGAAGCTGTAAAAAATTTATAAAAAACTGATTTCTTAAACGTTCCGTTAATCAGCATTATAATCAGACCTATAATTTCGGCTATAGTTATCGGTACTTCTGTCTCAAAGGGAAGAGTGGGTAATAATAAACTGATAGCTGCTGACAATAATAACAAACAACGATAGCCAGAAGAAGTCGATTCATAATGAAAGATATGCACGCTAAAGATAAGACTTTCAATCTTTGATGATACCTAAATAAAAAGCCTGCTCGTCAAAAGACTTGCAGGCTCTCGAAAACAGTATTCGCAGATGTTTAACTTAAAACCTGAAAACCACCCCAGGGTTTATTGCGAAATACTTACCACTCCCACATCTGTTACCGAACCAATGGAAACTGTAACACCTGTTTTTTCTGTTGATGCGTAACCTGTTTTTGGACTGAACTTCACCGTATAGGTGCCAGCGTCTACAGCACGCAGTAAAAATTTCCCGGTTGCATCGGTATAGGCGGTTGCAACAGTATCGCCACTCGCACTAACGGCAAACACAGCAGGCGTTGCATCCAGTGGAGTAACCGTACCTTTAATAGCACCACTCGTTGCTTCGCTCAACGTGCGTATTACCGGTTTGAGACTATAGCTCCCGTTACCTTCATTTACAATAGAGCGTGCGGCATCAAAATCAAGCGTCATGCGATACGTTACACCCTCTACCAGGTCAGCCTGAACATTAAGCTTCAGACCTGACATTTGTGCACTCGGGGTTGCAAGGGGTTTAGTAACACCATCAATCTTTACACTGTTGTTGTCACCCAGAACCAACCGGATCTGCGATACACGGCCTGCCGGTAATTCAATGGAACCCAACAGCGTATCGAGACCGTTGGTAAGCTCGAGCACGTTATATATACCAGGCTTAATGTCCAACGTCTGCCAACCGGAATTTTGCTCACCAGATGAAGCATGGATTTCCACTTCCTGAATGTCAATATTCACTTCTTCATAGTCACCAGGGGCATCGGTTAACCGGATTTCCAGCTTAGCGTTGGAGTCATCGTCGCTGCATGCAGTTGCCAGAGCAGTCACAAAAAACAAATACATTAATTTTTTCATATTCATCGATTTAATGGTTCAGTACTAAGCGCCAATTCTGCGCTTCACCCTTATAGCACGGAAATGGCACCTTGCCCCCAAGTAACTCAACGGCTGTTTGCTTTCGTTTATCGCTACAAAAAGCGAATTAGAGCTCGATCCGATATTGCACATCAATATTGCAGTCTACGCTGTCTCATATTTTCGAGTTGTCTCGTGGGGGTTTCGGAAATCTGAATTGTCATTATCCTACAATGCACCCTAAGAATCATGCGGAAACAAAGGAATCATATATACTTTAGATCCAGTCTCATCCAAAACTATCAACGCTTTGTTTGGATTTCGCTTTGCTTTTTATGTTGCGCGTGCAATGACGATGGTCTTACTTCTATATCCAACAACACGGAAGTATATACCAGGCTTTCAGAATATACTATCTTCGAGGCGAATCTGTCTGACCTGGAACCAACGGACGACTTTAAAATATATGAACTCAGCACAGAGTTATTTTCTGACTATGCCGAGAAACAACGTCTTATAAAAATTCCGGAGGGACATACGTTGACTTCGCGCAACGATGGCCTGCCAGATTTTCCTGATGGAACTATTCTCGTAAAGACATTCTATTACTTTAATGATAGCCGCGATCACTCCAAAGGAAAAAAGATTATTGAGACGCGCTTACTGATAAAAGAAGCTTCACGCTGGAATGTAGCGGCCTATATCTGGAACGAAGACCAAACCGAAGCATTTCTGGTTACCACAGGATTGCAAAAAACTGTTAACTGGATTGATACGAAAGGCAAGGGGAAAGTTATAGCATATCATATTCCCTCCAATCGCGAATGTTCATCTTGTCATTATACCAACGGCAGCATTGCACCACTCGGTCCTAAAGTTCGAAACCTGAACAAGGAAGTCTTGCGAAACGATGCAACGATCAACCAACTGACGCATCTCTATAATGAAGATATACTAAACGAAGTTGATCCTGCTTCAGTCTCAGCGTTGCCTGCATGGCAAGATGCAGATAAGTATACATTGGCACAACGTGCGCGGGCCTACCTCGACATAAACTGTGCACACTGTCATAATCCAGCGGGAATGGCGGCCGACCAGGGATTCAACCTGAACTACGAGACAGATTTAGGTGACTCGAATATACCTGACAACACGAGTCAAATTATTGAAAAAATGGAAACGCTGGAGATGCCGTTTATCGGAACGACATTGGTACACAATGAAGGACTTGAATTGGTGAAAGCCTATATGAAGACGCTATAATATATACTCCATGCGACATTGGTTATTTACACTGCTGATATTATTTACCGTTAAAGCGCACGGTCAGGAAAAATCGAAGGGGTTTACGGCTGTAGGTCTTGTTGGTTCATTAGACTATACCAATCGCACGCTCGATTACAGCTCAGCGAACGAATGGATTTCCAAAGCGCGCGATGCCAACGAAACGGGGAATACAGGATTTACTGTATACTCGCAGGTGCAATATAAATTCAACGAGCGACTTCGCATTGAAGGAGGTGTTGGGTATAGCAACAGAAGCTATAAAACGAAATTTGAAGATCTTTATTGGACATCCGATGAGCCGGACTTGCCTATAAAAAGCAGAACGATTCACCGTTTTAAATATATAACGCTTCCACTCAACATCAATTATAGTATATACACACGAAACAGACTCAGTGTTTACATAACAGCAGGTATCGCTACAAATATCTTTCTGGCAAGACGAACCAGCGTAGAATCATTAGAAACTGATGGAGATGATGTTGGTTATGCATTCTCCAAACGTAGTGGCTATACTAAATTTACTGCAACGGTGAGAGGTGGAGCAGGCATTGAGTACAAAGTGATGAAACGTTTTGCGCTTC
>CAMLLI010000550.1 GCA_946480685.1 uncultured Flammeovirgaceae bacterium
TGACCTTGCATATACACCGGCTGCGTCAACGCATTGTTAACGGTCAATTTATCAGGCTTCTTGTCTGCTTTAAGTTTTATTCGGATAATAGGCTGCCCTTGCAGCTGAACGTTTATCTGGTTGTCCCTGCGCTCTGCACACAAAAATACTTTGGACAGCGAGTGGAGTATAACTTCGTTGTTTTTCCGCAGGAAACTTCCATTCGCGATGAAGTAGCGTGATGGCTCGTTGCTCTGCGCATTCTCCGGATATGTAACAGCCATCATATAGGCATCTGTTTCCCAACCGTCCATGGTATTTATACTATTACGATGCATCAACCGCCCATCGGCCAGCAGGTTTACGTATATATAGGTTACCGTGCCCTGCTGGGTGATCTTTACGCCAATCATATCTTTTCCTTCGAGCTTTTCAATCACCGGCAGGTTACTCCGTCCCGATGCACCACTTGCTCCTGATGATCCGGTAAAAGTCTCTACTTTCTTATTAGCATCGTCCAGTAAAAGAATGGCCGTTACAAATTTGGTCTGGCGTGTCGGCTCAGGAGGAGATATAGCATAATACGTGGTCTTTTTGCTGGCATCACGATCTTTTATACCCGTACGTTCTTCGAGACGCATCTTCTCCGGAAAATCGTGCGCATAGCCTGTGGGTAGTGTCTCCGGGAATAACGGACGCACCAATACAGCCGCGGAATCATCTGTCACTTCAAGGTCAGGACCTTTCTTCCTGATCTCTTTATCACCATGCAGCAGCCATTCAAATTTACCGGGCTCGTAGGTCTTCACATCATCGATCACGAGGATCACATTTCCGATCCAGAGAAAATGACGATAATTACGCAGAAAGAAATGCGATGTAGGCCCCGTTGCGTCAGCTAATATATATTTAAGGTCACCCGCATCCACCAGGTTATAGAGGTGCCCGGAATTGTTAACCGCATGGTACTGATCCTGCGGTTCCTGCGCTTTTCCGTTGAAGAGTATAACATTATGTGCTTCGCTGCGTACAAAGTAACTGCTATACTCGGGCAAGGCGTAATTCACATCGCCACCATCGATCAGCAGATTCTTACCTTTGTGATAGAGTACAAATGAACCGGCATCCGCATGTGCATGATTCCAGGTATAACCGCATTTCACTCCCAGCAATGTCTCATTTTTATTCCACGATGATCGCAGCATGGCCCAGCCCATGTCGCTATATATAGCCGATGACGGCAGATCGGGAGCGCTGATCCTCGCAGGATACTCCGGTTCATATACCAGTCCTACAGGCGAATAAATGTCTCGGTATATAGTATTTCTGGTTTGTTGCAGATACCAGAAGTAGCGATCCTTTCGAAGACCGAGTGCGAGCAGAAGCTTGACCGATTTGATACCGTTGGCATAAGGATTTGAATCGCCAAAGTTCAGCGACATCAGCCGGTTTGTATTCGGATAACTTCCGTTGATGAACCAGTCGGCCGTTTTCCCAAGCATGACATCGTACGGCATCTCTATTGTCCCAAATGCATGGGTGTAGGCTATACGGAAATATAAATATTCACACAATCCAAAATCGGCATAGCTGATACTTTCATAAAAGCCACCGGCAGCATCAAAATTAGCCGGTTTGTTTTCGAGTATACTTCCACTGAAAGCAAACCACTCCTTGCTGGCCTCCATAATGTCGCGAGCCCACGCTGAAGCTTCCGGTACTTCATTGCGCACTGCGATGGACGCAACGCCTGCCATATACGCACAGGCACTCCACCAGTTGTGTCCCATCGAGTTCAATGCATGAATGCGTTTATCTTCCGAAAGCCAGTCATCCAGCAATGGTTTAATACCGAGCGCTACAATGCCCGCGGCAATTTGTTTTCGCTCGTCTTTTTGCAGGTAATCATAGATGCAGTCATACGCCAGTGAAATTGAAAAACATGTATGCGCGGTGTTCAGCCCGGAGTTCCAACGAGGCGTACGGTCATCCATACCATCCCATTGCTTCCGGCTAACCAGTTGCAATAGCTGACTCTTTGCTGCTTCTGCATATTTCTTGTCGCGTGTCATACACCACGCAAGACCTAGCACTTCAACCGAAGCATTTTTTCCGCCCGCTATAGCGCGATCCGCTTTCTCTTTCATATCACTCCACGCACGGGCCATGGCAGTGTCATGCTTTATTTGTTGCTGAAGATGTTGAATGCGTTGTGCAGTAAAGAATATCTCCGATCGTTTACCTTGTCGATTACCCTGTGCAATTGCGGGATATAGTATCACGAGCAGGTATAAAATTACTAGCAGCGCCCAGCGTAGCACAAAAGTTTGGTAGCGAACCGGTATAGGTGTGATCATGTTTGCAGGTAAAGTTTCTATTTCTTAAATACGATCTGTTCAGCAAAGCTGCCGACTTCTATGTTTGCTGACGCTATATCCAACACCAGTTTTCCATTGATGCGCAGGTTCTCAAAGGTGACCCCTTTCACCCGGTGTTCTTTGTCCAAACCGGTGATGCGGGATGTGAATTGATTCAGACCTGCATAGTATATATCTTTAAAGTATATATTCTGGATACTACGCCCCGGACCGGTGTTGTATTGTTTGTTATAGACGATCCGAAGGTTCAGCAACTGTCCTTCTTCAAAATCATCAATGCGGATATTTTCGTAGCGCACGTTGCGCACCAGATTGAAATCCCCTGCGTTGATTGCCATACAACCCTGATACTCCGGATCATCTTCGTCCTGTTCCAGTATATCTATATTTTTGAAGATGATATTTTCGATCGTATCGCCCGCGGTGTTTGTATTGCCGTGGATGCCGATGTTGGACGGATGCGCTATATCTGCCCAGAGTGTTGAATTAGTAATGGAGATATTCCGCGCGTTACCATAGAAATTCCACCGATGTCCGTAGATCGCGATGCAATCATCGGAGTTGCGCATAAAGACATCGTCAATTAAAACATCCGAACAACTCATCAGGTCAATGCCATCACTCCAGCCGTTACTACTGAATGACTTGATATTCCGAATGGTAAGATGGGTTGACGCGCCACCATATATAGTATAATGCTTCGGGTTGATAAAGATGATACCGTCTACCGTAACATTTTTGCTATACGTAACTTCAACTCCGCGTGATGGCTGATCAACAATACCGCGACCGATGATGCGAACATTCTCCACGCTGTCGCACATCAATCTGCCTCTTACCACTGCACCGCCTGCTATATATACTGTTTTACCACTGGTAATTCTGAATGTACTATTGCTATTTTCGGGTGGAGTGTGCAGCCCCGGACCAAAGTAAATAACGTTACTATCATTGGCATCGGGTCGAGTTGCTTCCAACGGGTTGGCAAATACATGCAGGTTATGAAGTTTATCCCCATCAAACTCCACCGATAATTTTCCGGGCTTTGAGATGGTAAAACTGACTACATTTCCATTCTGTAATGGAGTTATCCCGTGGATGGCAGGACGCACGCGAACGGATTGGACATTGCCATTATTCTTACGTACCGATACTTCAACACTTCCTGAAAAATCAAAATATACCATGGAAGCATCCTGAGCCCGGTCCATATCTACTTTTACTTTATACTCATACAAATCCTGCCAGGTGCCGCCCGGTTTGCGAACGCGAACGGTATAGTCATCGTTGTGCATTGAATATATAACTGCTTTCGGTGCAGGATACGTTACCAGCTCCTGTGCCTGAATCGTTATCGTTTCTAAAAATATACTTATCCAAAGTAAATGCTTCACTCCTTTCATGTTCACAGATCTGTTATAAGGTTAGGGCTCCTGGTGCTCTGCAATAACATCACGCACCATCATCGGTAATACAGAACTTGCATAGAACGAGGAGAACTTATCACGATTTGCCTTTTCAACATTTACATGCGCGAGAAAAAATCCGTATACATTGTTCACCTTGTCAATCCACGGATACGCGCCTGCCCATCCGGGACTACTGATCAGTACAGCTTCTCCCCGATCGTTCACTTGCTCGCGCCACTCGCCAAGTCCATATATACCGGTGTGATTCAGCTTTCGTGCATGCACTACAAATTCGTCTGGCGGAACCTTCGCATTCTTTACGTGATCAGCCTGCAACGCAGCAACAGTTACCGCGGTAAGTATACGTTTACCTTTATATACTCCGTCAGCGGCAATCATCTCCAGGAAATGCATATAGTCGTGAAGAGTGCAGCGCGCTCCGCCACCAATCATCGGGTTGTGACCGGCAGTTGTATCA
>CAMLLI010000551.1 GCA_946480685.1 uncultured Flammeovirgaceae bacterium
CCATACATGGCGTTGCTCCGGAACACAGTGCATCAGGCGCAAGCGGAACGAGTATATCCTTACGGTTGTCCAAATCAAATAGGACTTTGCCGGTTGATGCTATATTTCCGACAGGAACCGTATACCAGATCTCCAGGAAATTGATGAGTTCGTCTTCGTACGGATTAACAATCTCTACAATTGAATCTTTCGGGACTGCTGCTGTAAAAGTTTCGCCCACATCCGTAAGTATATATTCTTCCGTACCGATGCGCACATTCAGCGCACCGACAACCGGAAGCAACATCATGACTGTCTCTTCTTTGGTATAGCGTACCAAGGTATGTTCTCCTTTCAGTGTCGTGTCGTTGAAAGTCTTCAGGTTGCCGAAAGGTCTTCTGCTTTCCTGGAAATATTTACCGGCATTGAAGATGTGAAAACTCCGGAACCAATCTTCCTGTGAACATCCGCGTTGATCGGCCAGGTATATCGTTGCTTTTGTTTTCGAAAGCATATTGCTATAGTTTAAGATCACTTCCCTCCTGCACACGTCCATCTATAGTCTGCACATCCGTAAGTAATTGAAATGAACTGACGCCCAGGTTCGGGCGCCAGGCCACCATTTCGGTATCGATCATCTGTGCGTTACGCAGTGCCTCGCGCTGATCACCGATGGAAAGCAGAAACAAGTTCTGCACCGTATCAATCCACGTTAATACATCGCTGTAAAAATGAATGGCAATTTTATGCTGGTATTTATCCTTTACATGCGACTGTATAATTTCAAATCTGAAATTCCTGAAGGGTATCACTGCCTTGCCCGCCACATTGGTAATGTCAGGTATACGTTCGTTCAGCTGACGCAAATAACCAATGGCTGCTGTACTGACAAGCGCATGCAGCCGGTCAGCCTTCGGATCGTTCTCCAGAATTTCACGAAAGGTTGAAAATTGTTGCTGCTGATTATAGTATTGCGCCTGCATAAAAAATTCCCGGTATGTATCGTCAAATACATACTTCTCCCACGTACCCGATGCCGAAGCATCAATCACTTTAGAATAACAAAATCGTACAAGACCTTTTATCATGATATATACTGACTATACGCTATATACTTCAATCAGGCACTCACTACAATGGTATGGGTAAGCTCATAGCCCTCCGTTGTATTACCGGTTAACGTAGCCAGCTCACTTTCTACCGAGTCGGCAAAAATATTATCAGATGAATTATAGGTGTCCTGTTTGCCTTTGGTATAGTATTGCGTGGCAGTGGTATATACGGCATCTGTTACCTCACTTGGAAAAGCGATCTGCGTAACGAGCAGCGAAACCCCGCTGGCGTTGTAAACATGTACATGTATATGCGGGGCACGTGATGCATACCAGCCCGGAAATATCGAAGTAAATCCTGCGAGCCCATTGCTGTCCGTAACTTGACGACCACGCAGAAAGTGCACCGAAGTATAGTTAACCGTCTGCATGGATGTGCCGCCATACTCAGAGTAGTAACCATCTTTATCGCAATGCCATATATCAACAATAGCATCTGCTAGCACAGCGCAGTTATTATTTTTATTCTGAATGGTGATCTTTACCGTGAGTGGCAATCCCGTTCTGTCGGAGCGTATATCTGTCATCTCGAGTGATGACGGATTCTTTGTCGGGAATGGTCCGGCAGTTTCAGAAGGTGTCGTGCTGCACGCTCCCGAGGTCACGTCATCATCATCACTGCTGCAAGCCTGCAATAAGGGCACGATGAGACTTCCCATGCCCAGACGTTTCAAGAATTGTTTGCGTTCCATAATGGTATAGTATAGATTATTATTACCGTCTGCTGCATTCCGGAAAGAAGACGTCACCGGTCTGTCTCATTCGAGAATGCAGTCATCGGGTTTATTATATCCATAACGATTATGTAAGTGCGTTTCTCGGCGTCCAAGGCAAAAATGAGGTGAACGCGTGTTTTTTTTCGGTGACTATGGGTAAATAAGCTCCTTCCACTTTTTATTTACGAGCGAAACAATCTTCGCATGCTCGCGCATTCGGCGGCTCCGATTATTTTATACTTCGTTTTACGGTATGTCATTCCTTTCATAGCGTAATCAACACCGATATATGGCCATCAATTCGCTTCCAACAACCTTTGAAAAAAAAGTTGTCCAATCGCATACTGTCTTATCCAATATTTACAAACGCGTATAGCCTTGCCGTTATGGAAATTGCGTGAGCTTTTTTAAAAATCTCGTTCCGAATCGCGCATATTATTTTTTTGAAGATTAGGAGCTTTCGTTTATATTTATAAAAGGTCGTTGAGAATAGTCCCTTATTCAAGGGTTGGGATTTTTGCATTCTTAAATTTTTAAAGTATCGGGTCGATTACCTGGTCGCCCCTATGGCACTGCCAATCGGTGTGCCTGTTGGATTGATTTTTTATTAACCGATTCTCGTATACTATGAAGTTAACGTTGGATAAAAAAGTACTTTTCGGGTTTTCCGTTTGTTCATTCGTATTGCTATTCGTAGTTGTTATTTCCTATAACAACAGCGAAGAACTTGTCATCACTAATCAATGGGTTACACATACGCAGGAAGTTCTTTACGAACTTGAACAGGTACTGGTATATTCCGTTGATGCTGAAAATGCCGCCCGTGGTTTTGTCATCAGTGGTAAAGACGAATTTCTGCAACCCTTCTTTAATTCAAAACTCAGTCTGTCCGATCACACCGGTAAAATTCTGGAACTTACACGTGACAATCCTTCACAGCAAATCAATGCCAGGAAACTCGATAGTCTAACCATCAAACATATACAACACCTGGAAGACTTTATTGAGCTGCGCAAAACGAACTACGATCAGGCCGTAGCACAATTTACCGTGGGGAAAAGCAGGCAGATGCTGCAACATATCCGAAACCTCATAAGCAAGACCAAAAATATAGAGCAGCAACTGCTCAACCAGCGGAAACTTACCAGCGAGACAGATACACGTAATTTTAACATCCTCTTTATCATCCTGCTCCTGGTCATTGCCTTTACGCTGGTCGTGGTATATATATTGATCATCACGAACCTGCGTGCCTTGAGACGCGCGGAAAAAGAAGCTGAAAACAAAAACTGGAATCTCGAAGGAAACCGGAATCTCATTCGCAGTATACAAGGCAACAGAGCATTGACAGATCTTGCTGATATTGTCATCAATCACCTGGTTATATATTTAAAAGCACAGGCAGGTGTTATATACTTTACTGAACGCGAACAACAAACCCTCTACCCGGCTGCCACATATTCAGCCGACAAAGACAAGACATCTATTCAGCCTTTGCGCTTTGGACAGGGGGCTGCGGGGCAAGCTGCCAACGACAAACGATTTATAATCTTACGCGATATACCCGAGCATAACTTTAATGTTACAACGGGATTTGGACAACTGCGTCCAAAAAATATAATTGTTGCTCCGTTTATTTTTGAAAACGAAGTAATCGGTGTTATTGAACTGGCCAGTATATATGACTTTACCGAAATGCAGCAGCAATATCTACAGCTGGTGTCTGACAGTATAGCGATTGCAGTTATATCCGCGCAAGCCCGTGAAAAAACAGGACTACTCCTGATTGAAACTCAAACGCAGGCTGAGGAGCTCGAAGCGCAGCAGGAGGAATTGAGACAAGCCAACGAAGAGCTTCATGTAAAAACAGAATTACTGTCCAGGTCGGAAACGGAATTGAAAATGCAGCAACAGGAACTGCAACAGATCAATGCTGAGCTGGAAGAAAAATCAAACCAGCTGGAAGAACAGAATGAAAAACTTGAAGACGCCAAACTCAACCTCGAAACAAAAGCGCGCGAGGTGGAAGTTACCAGTAAATATAAATCAGAGTTCCTGGCAAACATGTCGCATGAGTTGCGTACGCCACTGAATAGTATCTTAATTCTCGCGCAGTTACTATCGGAAAACAAAAGCAATCGCCTTGGTGATAAGGAAATTGAATACTCGAAGAATATATATAACTCTGGTACAGACCTGCTCAACCTGATCAACGAAATACTGGATCTGTCCAAAATCGAGGCTGGTAAAATGCAACTTGAAATCGAGGACGTTCCATTCCGCGATATCACCACGCATATATCTTCTATGTTTACAGAGCTGGCACGAAACAAAGCTGTCACGTTCAAGATTGACTATGACGAAGCAAACCTGCCTGCTGCTTTTTCTACAGACCGTCAGCGTGTGGAGCAAATCATTCGGAACCT
>CAMLLI010000552.1 GCA_946480685.1 uncultured Flammeovirgaceae bacterium
TCTTACTTCTTACTTCTTACTTCTTACTTCTTACTTCTTACTTCTTACTTCTTAGTTAAAAAAAACGGAAGCCCCCAAAACAACCCCACTGCACGTCCATTCGCGGACAAAAGTGTGTGTGAATGAACGGTATACTTTCCCGAAAATCGCTATTTTGCTTATATACAGCCACTGGCATACATATTGACATAGGCGAACCATGATTAAAAATTACCTGCTCATAACTTATCGTAGCATGATGAAGAACAAGGCCTTCATCATCATCAATGTATTTGGCATGGGCATCGCGCTTGCCTGTTGTATTGTAAGTTACCTGGCCTATCAGTACGACTCAACCTTTGATACTGTTCACGAAAACGGAGCACATATATACCGCGTCAGCGCAGTACGCACATTCGAAAATGCCCAGAAACGTTTTGGGTATGCTTCACTTCCCTTAGGTAACATTATCGATAAAACTTTTGAGGATGTTGATAACTCATCCTTGTATTCGGATTCGTATTCAAACTTCAAACGCGAAGATGATTTATTTGCTTCGCGCATTTCGTATGTAGAGCCAGATTTCTTCCACATGTTCACTTTTAATTTTGTTGCAGGCTCGGCGGATGCACTGAATGAAAAAAGTAATGTGCTGATCAGCGAATCGATGGCTGTTCGTTTATTTAACACTCCGGCAGAAGCACTGGGCAAAACCATGACACAAGTATATGGACAGGACCTGAAAGAAGTAAAGATTGCCGGTATATTTCAGGATCCTCCCATGAACTCATCTTTCCATAAACAAGGCGGATCTGCGTTTATGAACTTTGAAAACTACAAAGATGAATTTCCGCGTGCACCGGAAAATGCCTGGCACCAGTTGGGGACATTATATATACAAATCAATAATTCGGAACGAAAAGGTATAGTATATAAACAACTCCAGCCCTACACCAAAAACAATAACGAGGTACAGGAAAATTTTCAGTTGACAGAGTTTTCCCTTGATCCGTTCACAAGCATGGCACATCGTGACCGTGACGAAGATATTCGTTCACAAACGTGGGGTGCACCACCCGTGGCCGCCATCATCGGCTCTGTAATAATGAGCGGACTGATTTTATTAATCGCATGCTTTAACCTGACTAATACTGCCATCGCAATTTCATCCAGACGATTAAAAGAAATTGGCATTCGCAAAGTAATGGGAAGTGTGCGGATACAACTTATCATTCAATTTATAGGCGAAACTACCTGTGCCTGCCTACTTGCATTGATCGTTGGTGTTGCCCTGACAAGTTTCCTGATTGAAGGCTGGAATCTGATGACCGGAAATAACATACATCTTGAAGTAAATTATCTTGATCAGCCCTCCATCATAATTTTTATTCTTGCGTTGCTCACCGTCACAGGAATTATAGCAGGAAGTTACCCGGCATTTTATATCAGTAAATTTCAACCGGTTAGTATACTGAAGGGCAAGCTTAAATTTGGTGGCACGAATTATTTCACACGCACCCTGTTGTGCCTGCAGTTCGCTATTTCATTAATCTCCATCGTAAGTGCGTTTGCATTCTTACAAAATGCACGTTACCAACGGGAGTATGATCTGGGTTTTGATATTCGTGGTTCAATTATAGCACCGGTAAACAATCAGGAAGAATTTGACACTTATCGGAACGCGCTGCAAAGCAATCCTGAAATACTTTCTATAGCGGGTGCCAAAAGCAGCATCGGTTCTTTCAGAATGCATGAAGCTGTTGAGCACGAATTGAAAACAGCAGAAGTAGACATTATTGAAGCTGGTGATGACTACCTAAAAACCTTTAATCTTCAACTTACCCAAGGCCGCGATTTTATCAGGAACTCCGAAACAGACATGAAAGAATCAGTGATCATTACTGAGAACATGGCTGCACTCTTCGGACTCGATAAACCGTTGGGTAAAGAAATTGTGTGGCGAGACAGCGTTCACCTCTTTGTAGTAGGAGTTGTGAAAGATATATATACCCAGGGTCTCTGGCGTGACCGCGATGCACTGATGATGCGTTACATTCCTGCCGACCAATACAGCAACATGATTGTAAATGCGAAAGCCCAAAATATAGCGTCCGTTCAGGATTACATGGAGAAACAATGGTATAAACTATTCCCCAACCGACTGTACCCTGGCCGTATGTTAGCGTCCGATCTGCAGGTAGCGACTAACCTAAACATGAGTGTTGTATATGGTTATACGTTCCTTGGCGCAATCGCTCTACTCCTGTCAGTTACCGGGTTGTTCAGTCTTGTCTCATTGAATATAGTGAAGCGCATGAAAGAGATCGGAGTTCGTAAAATACTCGGAGCCTCTGTCTTTAATATCAGTAGAATTATCAATGCAGAATTTATTGTTATCCTGTTGGCTGCTTCCGGCTTGGGGGCGTGGGCGGGCTATGCGTGGTCTAATACCATCATGAGCAACATGTGGCGATACTATAAAAGCGTTGATATATACTCTGCGGCTATGGCAGTTGGAGTACTGCTAACAATCTGCGGACTCACCATTGGTTACAAGATATATACCATCGCTACGATGGATCCGGTAAAAACATTACGCGATGAGTAGAGATGATCACGCGTATGGAATGCTCATAACATCTCAGGTTTAGGTCGTAGAGGCTCTGAAGGAATTCAGGGCCTTTAGTTTTATAGGATAAGTCTTGTGTTTCAATAAATGTGTTCGTACAGGTATAGCTGAAGAACGCTTACGGCCTAACCTTCATCTTTCCTACCACCTTCAGCATGTCGCTGATCTTCTTTACTTCTTTGCTGTTGCGCCGACCCCACGCATCGATTAATGCAACAATTGGTAATATACTCTTGCCCATTTCAGTAAGGTTGTATTCTACTTTCGGCGGCAAGCCCGGATAAATAGTTTTACTTATCACTTTATAGTTCTCAAGTTCTTTCAACTGGATATTAAGAACACGCGGAGTCGCTGAAGCTATAGCACGGTGTATTTCACTCGGTCGCTTTTTACCATTGTTGATCGCATCGATAATACAAGGCTTCCACTTGCCGCCAAATACACGCATGGCTACCTCAATGCCGCAGTCAAGATCTTCGGGTTTCTTTCGCGTATACATAACTTTTTTTAAAACAAATTTAGTCATCATTACACACAACACTATATAGGGAATAATTATTCCCCGGAATAAATTCTCTCACGTTGAGTTGGAAAGTAACAGTCTCCAATTTTGAATCATCAAACAAAAAAGAAACAAGAATGGACACTATTAAAAATGCAACTGTAATTGGTTTAGGACAAATGGGAGTAACACTGGCCAGGCTTTTATTGAAGCAACACTATAACGTTACGGTATGGAACAGAACAAAGCAGAAGGCAGATGCCATTGTAAAAGAAGGTGCAACATTTGCATCCGATATTAGAGACGCCATCAAGACAAGCAACATCATCGTTATTTGTGTATTCGACTATACGGCTGCGAAAGATATACTCTTCAAAGAAGAAGTTACGACCCCGCTAGCGGGAAAGACAATTATCCAGTTAACCACCGGCAGTCCGGATGACGCGCACGAATTCGAGGCATGGGCGAACCAACATGGAGCATACTATATTGATGGTGCTATACAAGTTGCTCCCGAGCAAATGGCACGTCCGGATACTACTATATTTACATCGGGTAAAAAAGAAGCCTTCAACAACAGCGAGGCTGTATTAAAAATATTCGGTGGCAACATAAAATACCTCGGAGAAAAAGTAACTGCAGCTGCTGCCATGGATCTCGCTTCCCTCTCGTATCTATATGGATCGTTGTTGGGATTTTTCCACGCTGTACGTATAAGTGAAGCAGAAGGATTTCCGGTAGATTTACTGGGCAACATCATTCGTGAAGTAACACCGGGTTTTACAGAATTCATGCAATACGAAGCGAGCGTGATACAATCAGGAAACTTTGCCATAACACAAAGTCCGTTGTCGATTAGTGTAGAAGCAACGGAGAGAATTCTGCAAGCATCAAAGGCATACAAAATCAACACCGAGGTGGCGGAGCTCAGCGCCAGTTTTTTTAAGCGTGCACAAGTTGCCGGTTATGAAAAAGAAGAACTCGCATCGCTCATCAAAATCTTCCGTTTGTAAAGTAAATCAATCATTAAATTGCAGGAGGTCGCTATCATTGCTTTACAAACCCTGACACTATGAAAAACTTCGATTGGACAGCATACACAAAAAAGATAGCGATTCGTGCA
>CAMLLI010000553.1 GCA_946480685.1 uncultured Flammeovirgaceae bacterium
ACAATAGACTTCGCTGTAGCTTCCAGAATTTCAAAAGCACTTTCAGCCATTCTGTTTTCAGTATCCAGGGTCGGGTTTACTTCAACAATTTCCCACGCGCAAACTTTCGGATCTTTACCGAGTTCGGAGTTGAGAATTTTTGCTTCTTCAACCGTCAGTCCGTTGGGTACAGGTGTGCCTGTTCCGGTAGAGACGCGGCTGTCAATACTGTCCACATCAAATGAAACATAGATCATGTCGCAGTGATCGAGCATCTCTAATGCTTTCTTCGCAATTACGGCAGGTCCGAGTTTCTTCACATCTTCTGTCTCAATGAAATTGATGTTGTACTTGTTAAGAAGATAGTTCTCAGGCTTCTCGAGGTCGCGCACCGCTATATATACAATGTCTTCCGGATATATCTTTGGTCCGGGCATACCTACGTTTTTAAGTTGCTCCCAGTATTCCAGTGTTTCTCCGCGCGGGTCATTCACTTTGCATTCGAGGTTGTCGATGCCACACGACATCGCCAGTGCCATACCGTGCATATTTCCGGAAGGCGTTGTAAACGGAGTGTGGATGTCGGCATGCGCATCAATCCAGATAACACCGAGTCTTGCTTTCGGGTGAGCTTTCTTGATGCCGGATATAGTTCCGTAAGACGTGCTGTGATCGCCCGCCATGATGAGCGGGAAGAATTCATCGAAGATGGTTTCATATACTTCGAGACAAACACGCTCTTCCATGATCATGACACCGTCAATGAACTTGGCGTAAGAATGCTTGGCGCCATCAAAGAGCAGCTCGTTTACATTCTCTACTTCAACGGATTCGTATTGCTTGAAAAAATCGGAATTCAGGTCTAAGCTGGCGATCTTCATCGCTTCTACCCCTAAGCTGGCACCGCGGGTTCCGGCACCGATTTCGGACTTCACTTCTATGATCTTTAGCTCTTTCACGACAAATAGTATTAAAGTTTTATGAATTAATGGTTAACCAGAAAAAATACAATAAAAATCCCCTTCAGGATGCCTTTAGAAATCGGGCAAACCGGGCGCCTTGGCAAGCGCGATCGCGAAAAACGAACAGGGAAAATGATTAACCATGCGTTCTGTATGAGTTATTGCAAAGATGGCAAAATTATCCCAATATTGCACCCTTTGTTAGAGGACGATAATCGTTAACCGTTATTTGTAAATGGTGTGTGCCGGGTTTGGTGTGGTAAATTCATTTTTGTTCACATGGCATTAACTCATTTATGTTGACGATCACGTGTTTAACAGGTATTCAAAAAAACGACTAACTATTAACCGATAACGGTATAAATGAAGAGCTACCGCGAGCTGATTGAACAAACCTTTGAGTTTCCTCAGAAAGAATTTAAGGTCCGCGACCATGAACTGTTGTTTAACGATGTGCCCTTGATGGACATCATCAAACAGTACGGCACGCCTCTCAAACTAACGTATCTTCCGCGCATCAGCGAAAACATCCGATCGGTACAGGCCATCTTCAACAACGCACTGGCCAAGTTCAAATACAACGGTAAGTATACATATTGTTACTGCACCAAGTCATCGCACTTTTCTTTTGTATTGGAGGAAGCCTTGAAGAACGAAGATGTACACGTTGAGACATCATCCGCATTTGATATTCCGATCGTACGTTCCCTCTACGAAAAAGGAAAAGTAACGAAGGACACTTATATACTTTGCAATGGCTTTAAAATGCCGTTGTACACAAAATATATATCCGAACTTCTGAACGATGGCTTTCAAAACTGCGTACCGATTCTCGATGAGATGGGCGAGTTTGAAGAGTACGAAAAGAATGTTAAGAACCCATACCGTGTAGGTATTCGTGTAGCAGCCGATGAAGAACCTAAATTTGAGTTCTATACGTCACGCCTCGGTATACGCTATAGCGACATCATTCCTTTCTACCGTGAGAATATAGAGAAGAGCAGCAAGGCATCGCTCAAGATGTTGCACTTCTTTATCAACACCGGTATAAAAGACACTGCTTACTACTGGAGCGAACTGAGTCGCTTCGTTTTCAAATATTGCGACCTCAAGAAAATTTGTCCGACACTGGACTCTATTGATATCGGTGGAGGTTTCCCGATTAAAACATCGCTCACGTTCCAGTACGATTATAAGTATATGATCGAGCAGATCGTGGAGAATATCAAGTGGATCTGCGATAAGAACAACGTTCCCGTTCCGAATATATTTACCGAGTTCGGCAGCTATACGGTAGGAGAGAGTGGAGCCGTGCTCTATAATGTAATCGACCAGAAACTGCAGAACGATAAAGAGCTGTGGTATATGATCGATGGATCATTCATCACACACTTGCCGGATGCATGGGGTTTGAATCAGAAATACGTATTGCTTGCCATCAACAAATGGGATGATCCATACCATAAAGTAAATATGGGTGGACTGACTTGCGATAGTATGGACTACTATAACTCCGAAGCACACACCGGAGAAGTGTTCCTGCCGATGATCAACGATGAAGAGCCGCTATATATAGGTTTCTTCCATACCGGAGCTTACCAGGAATCACTCGGAGGATACGGAGGTATACAACACTGCCTCGTGCCGGCACCACAACACGTACTCATCGATCGCAACGAAGATGGCGAGATAACAACCAAACTTTTCGCAGGCCAGCAAACCAGCGAGAGTATGTTAAAGTTGTTGGGGTACTGACGTCACACGTAAATTACGTTAGTAAAAAAATACCGAAAGGCATCGTGAAGAACGATGCCTTTCGGTATTTAACACCACTGTATATTTGATGCAACATTAAGTACTATATGGAGCTGTCTCGGCAATCGTCATGGCTGATTTTGTTAGCATGAAAATGAGACTCGGTGATGACGCAGATTATATATAGTATAAATATGTTGTGAGCGAGCGATTGGCTTTCCCTCTCAGGTTAGGTGTAAATACTTTCAAATTCTATAAATTAAACTTTTACCGTATGAAAAAACTCCCTCTCTTTCTGTCGGTATTGCTGTTGCTGGGTTCAAGCGGAGCCTGGTCGCAATCCGTCAATCCAATCACATTATACCGAGTAAATGCAGGAGGTGCCATCGTGACAGATGATTCGCTGCATTGGTCTGCCGATACAAAAACTTCAGCCTCGGCTTATCTCGATCCTTTGAGCACAAACTATACGGCCGGATCAGCAAACTGGCAGGGAGTAAATACAACCGGGGCCCCCGATGCTATCTTTGGTACTAACCGATATGCTCCGCCCTATGGTGGAAATCCTATGAAGTGGAATTTCCCTGCTACAAAGGAAAGCTGGTATCAGGTCAATCTATACTTTGCCGAGTCACCCTATGCTTCAGGAGTAAAATCACCCGGACAACGTGTGTTTGATGTCTCTCTTGAAAATCACATAACGCTAAATGATTTTGATATATATGCAGAAGCAGGTCTTTCTGCAATAAAGAAAAGTTTTATAGTTCAGGTACGTGACAATGTATTGGATATTGACTTCATATCAGCTGCAGGCAGTCCCAGAAGTCCACAGGTAAACGGTATTGAAATCAAAACAATACCATCGCCAATAGTGGCCCCGCATTCATTAACGGGTAAAACATATGCAGACAGTGTTGCTCTTCAATGGACGGACGCTTCCGATAATGAAACAGGATTTGAGATCTATAGAAAGCGAAGGGACACTGCGGAGTATCAATTAATTGGTACGGTAGGAGCAAATGTCAGCATGTATACAGATACAGAAATCAGAATTACGCCTGCTAGTGTGCAGTATCAGGTAAGAGCAATTGATGATAGTGGCGGCTCGGAATTCAGCTATCATTTTTCTACAAATTACTATCACGTTATTCCACGCCCGCCGGCTCCTATAACGATCAGCGCGGCATCGTCCACTCAGATAAATCTTACATTTACCGATAATGCACCTTATGCTTTACTTTATAAAATATATAGATCGATGTCCGTGGGTGGACCTTATCAACAGGTAGGAGAATTTAAGGCTAACAGGAACAATCGATCTATAGTATTTAGTGATGCAGGCCTGCCACCGACAACTACGTATTATTATTATATCGTTGCACACGGAAATATTCACGAGGGGATTCCCAGTGATACGTTCTCCGCTACAACAACCACAGTGCCCGCGCAGGATACCGTAAAATATAGGGTTAATGCAGGAGGTCCGGAAATCCCGGCATCTCCTATACCCTGGAGCGCTGAT